>CAMAYE010000036.1 GCA_945862135.1 Bordetella parapertussis | reverse complement strand
GGTCATCGCGGTGGCGGGCACTCACGGCAAAACCACTACCGCAAGCTTAATTGCCTGGCTGCTCGAGTGCGCGGGCCTGAATCCCGGATATCTCATCGGAGGCATCGCACACAATTTTCCCACCCCTGCGCGTTTGGGTACCGGCGAGTACTTTGTCATCGAGGCGGATGAATATGACACCGCGTTTTTCGACAAACGTTCGAAGTTTGTACATTACGCGCCGCGCACTGTGGTGCTTAACAACCTTGAATACGATCATGCCGACATTTTTCCTGATCTCGCTGCGATCGAAACCCAGTTTCACCACCTGGTTCGCACGGTACCCGGCAACGGCATGATTGTTGCCAACGGCCGCGAAGCGGCGCTGGATCGCGTGCTGGCGCGAGGGGCCTGGACACCGGTCGAACGTTTTGGCGGGGAGGGGGCCTGGCAGGCCGGACCGGCTGACGACAGCGGCGTTTTCGAAGTGCTGCATCAAGGGGCCTCACGCGGTCGCGTGATGTGGGACTTGCTGGGTCAACACAATCGCATGAATGCGCTGGCGGCAATTGCCGCGGCACGCCATGCGGGTGTCCCGGTGATCGGCGGCGTCGATGCGCTGTCCGGATTCAAGAATGTCAAACGCCGCATGGAAATACGCGGCACCCGGCGCGGTGTCACGGTGTATGACGATTTTGCCCATCACCCCACGGCCATCGCGACCACCGTCTCGGGATTGCGGCGCAAGGCGGGCAAGGCGCGCATCCTCGCGGTGATTGAACCGCGCTCGAACACGATGAAACTCGGTGTGATGAAACAGGCCTTGCCTGAAAGTCTTCAGGATGCCGATCGGGTGTACTGTTACAGCGGTGGATTGAGCTGGAATGCAGTGGAAGCACTTGCGCCTTTGGGAGACAAGGCGGAAGTGCATGCCGATCTCGACGCCATGGTTAAGGCGATCACTGCTGCTGTGCAATCCGGCGATCAGGTTCTGGTGATGAGCAATGGCGGCTTCGGCGGCATCCACGAAAAACTGCTGCAACAACTGGCGGCAAACTAATGGCGATGATTCCTGATGACGCAATCGGCGCTTTCTGTCGCCATACGCATGTTGCGGTAAAAGGTTCGGGCAAAGGCCCGCTGGCCGGGCTGACTTTCGGCGTCAAGGACATCTATGACATTGCCGGCCACAAGACCGGTTTCGGCAGTCCCGACTGGCTGACGACCCATGAGGCCGCTGCAAAGACCGCCCCGGTGGTTGCCTCATTGCTGGCTGCAGGCGCCGACATGGTCGGTAAAACCCAGACCGACGAGCTGACCTACAGCCTCAATGGCGAGAATGCGCATTACGGTACTCCGGTCAACGTCAACGCGCCGGGGCGCATACCCGGCGGCTCATCCAGCGGATCGGCTGCTGCGGTCGCCGGCAAGCTGGTGGATTTTGCGCTGGGCAGTGATACGGGCGGTTCGGTGCGTGCGCCTGCAAGTTTCTGCGGTGTTTACGGCATCCGTCCGACGCATGGGCGCGTATCACTGGAGGGCGCTTGCGCGCTGGCCAAAAGTTTTGATACCGCGGGCTGGTTCGCCCGCGACGCTGCATTGCTCGAAAGGGTCGGACGGGTATTGCTCGGCGACGCCGATGCCGCGAAGCAGGGCGCAGCGTTTCTAGCGGAAGATGCTTTCGCATTGCTGGATAGTGCCGCTTTGGCAGCCTTGCAGCCAGCGCTCGAAAAAATAAAAGCCGTCACCGGACCGCTGCAGAACGTCGCGGTCAGCGCCGAAGGATTGCCGCAATGGTTCCAGGCTTTCCGCGTGCTGCAGGGCGCGGAAATCCATCAGCAGCTGGGTGCGTGGGTGTCGTGCGTGCAGCCGAAACTCGGCCCAGGGGTGCAGGAACGCATGCAGTGGACGACCACGATTACCGCTGCCGATGTTGCCAGCGCGCAGACCATGCGTGAGTCCGTGCGCCGGCACATGGATGAACTGCTGCAACACAATGCGGTGCTGGTGCTGCCGACGGTGCCCGATATCGCCCCGCTGCTCAATACGCCGCCGGCGCAACTCGATGATTTTCGCGCGCGGGCGATGAGTCTGTTGTGCATCGCCGGGCATGCCGGATTGCCGCAGGTCAGCTTGCCATTGGCGACACTGCAGGGCTGTCCGCTGGGCATCTCGCTGGTTGCTGCGCGCGGCAACGACGCCTTGCTGCTGCGACTGGCACGGCAGATTGCCGCGTAAAGGCCGGGATCAATACAGCACGGCCTTGACGATTATACGAATATCCGTATAATTAACTTATGAAACCGATCCGGTTTGTTGGCGGGTCCAAAGACGATCTATCGGCGTTTCCGGTTGCGGCGCGCAATCGCGCGGGCCATGAACTGTTCATGGTCCAATGCAACAGGCCGCCGGCCGACTGGAAACCGATGTCCGGCATAGGGCCGGGTGTCTGTGAAATCAGGATCAGGGTGTCGGCGGGCGCGTACCGGTTGATCTACGTCGCCCGTTTCGAAGACGCAGTGTATGTGCTGCATGCCTTCCAGAAAAAGACCCAGAAAACCTCTAAGGTTGATCTGGAACTGGCGCGGCAGCGTTACCGCGAGGCAGAAGCATCTTCCAAAAGGAATTCAACATGACCGGCAAAGTGACTAAATCAAGCGGCAACATCTTTCTTGACCTCGGCTTTCCACCGCACGAGGCGGAGGTCATGCTGCTGCGTGCACAACTGGCCGAGGCGCTGCGCGGCTGGATGGAACGCGAGGGGCTTAATCAGGCGCAGACAGCGAAACGGCTGGGTATCAGTCAACCGCGAGTATCGGAAATCACCCGCGGCAAGGTGGAGCTGCTGTCGCTGGATTATCTGGTGGGGCTTTGTGCCAAGGCGGGGATTTCTGTGGGAGTGAGGTTGGCAGCGTGAGATGTATCCCGGGGCAATTTAGATGACAGGGGAAACGTGTTCCGTTTCTTATCATTAATTAGCGTCAAAAGATGGATACTTTGCATAGTGTTGGCTGCAATGGGGGTTTCTTTCGCTGCATGCTCTACGGGTAGGGCACATCAAAACTTCATAAATATTATGCAAGGACAAGTAGGTCGAAGCACTGATGACCCCGATATTTATAGAAATCGGTATCCAGAGTTTCGTGTTGCGACAAAGATGCTCGCCAACGGTAATGTGGAAGAAGAGTTCAATAGAGGTGTTCGTGGGCAATGCCGAGTGTTCTTTGAAATAGACAAATTGGCTGAACGTATTGTTGGTTGGCGTTATGAAGGTGATTGCGTGATTCTTCCGTAGTAGTCGATTCAAAGCCATGCTGATTTACATCCACGGGTTCAACAGTTCGGCGCTGTCATACAAGGCTGGTTTGCTGCGCGATCACATGGCGCGCATCGGCTTCGCGCATCTGTACGCCTGCCCGGAACTGCCGCACCGTCCGGCGGCGGCGATGCAGTTGCTGCGTGAACTGGTGCAACAGCATGATCCCCGCAGGGTGACGCTGGTGGGATCTTCGCTGGGCGGTTTTTACGCAACGTGGCTGACCGAACATCTCGGCACGCGTACGGTGCTGGTCAATCCCGCAGTGCGGCCGTATGAACTTCTGGCGCCGTATATCGGGCCGCAGAAAAATCTTTATACCGGTGCCGAATATGAGTTCACCCAGACGCATATTGATGAACTGCGTGCGCTCGAAGTGGATTCTGTGACGCCGTCGCGTTATCTGCTGATCACGGCGACCGGCGATGAGGTTCTGGACTACCGTGCCGGCGTCGAACGGTATGCCGGTAGCGAGCAGATCATTGTACCCGGCAGCGATCACGGCCTGGGTGATTTCGACGCCCATATCGACCGCGTCGTCTCCTTCTGGCAGGCCGGGCGCGTATAATTCGCGGCCCGATCTGCGCCGCGCGGCGGTCCCGCGCCATCCCCGGTTTTTCCCCATCCGATGAATGTATTTTACGAAGAAGACGGCGAACTCAAGGTCGGCGCGGTACTCGCCGATAACGACACGTCGCTGCAGGTCGAAGCGCCGCACGGCAAGCGCTCAAAGGTAAAGGCCTCGGCGGTTTTGCTGCGTTTCGAGTCGCCGGCGCACACCGCATTCATGGCCGGCGTCCAGCAACAGGCCGATGCCATCGACATTGATTTTCTGTGGCAGTGCTGCGCAGCCGATGAATTCGGTTACGACACGCTGGCGCGCGAATACTACGGGCATGCACCGGACGCGGTGGAGTCAGGCGCTGTTTTGATGCGGTTGCATGGCGCGCCGATGTACTTTTACAAAAAAGGGCGCGGCCGTTACAAGGCGGCGCCCGAAGACGCGCTGAAGGCGGCGCTGGCCAGCGTCGAGCGCAAACGGCTGCAGGCCGTGGCGAAAGCGGCCTATATCGAGGAAATGGCTGCCGGCCGTCTGCCCGAAGCCTTTCGTCCGCAGCTCGATTCGCTGCTCTACAAGCCTGACAAAAACAGCATCGAATGGAAGGCTCTGGATGAGGCAAGTGCTGCGGCCAGGCTTTCGCCATCACGCCTGCTCGAACGCTGCGGCGCGTTACCCGATCTGCATCAATACCATTTGCGCCGTTTCCTGTTCGAACATTTCCCGCAGGGGCCGGGATTTGCGGAATTGCCTGCCGCAGAGATTCCGTCCGATCTGCCGCTGGCGGAGGTGGTCGCCTACAGCATCGACGACGCGGAAACGACGGAGATCGACGACGCGTTTTCGCTGCAGGATATGCCCGGCGGCAACCGGCGGCTGGGCATTCATATCGCCGCGCCGGCCCTGGGTATCCTGCCGGACTCACCGTTGGATGCGGTGGCGCGCGAACGGCTGTCGACGGTTTATTTTCCCGGCGGCAAGATCACGATGCTGCCGGATCATGCTGTCGCGGCTTATACGCTGGCGGCAGGACGCGAGTGTCCGGCGCTGTCGATCTATTTTGATATCGCTCCTGATTTTACTGTGCTGTCGCATGAGACCAAAGTTGAGCGTATCCGCATTGCCGACAACCTCCGTCACGACACGCTGGAGCCGGTGTTTAACGCCGTAGCTCTTGCAAACGGGGCGATTGACCATCCGCAGGGCGCAGCGCTGGCCTGGCTGTGGCAGTTCTCCGGTCACTTGCTGATCACGCGCAAAGGCGATGCCCCGCGCGGCGAAGATCGTCCCGAATTCGTTTTTCGCGTTGATGACGGCCGGGTGTCGATCACCCGCCGCCAACGCGGCACGCCGATCGACCAGGTTGTGGCGGAGCTGATGATTCTCGCCAACAGCACCTGGGCAGGCGAATTGCACCGTGAAGGTCAGTGCGGGCTGTTCCGTGTGCAGAGCGGCGGCAAGGTGCGCACCAGTACGGCAGCCGGCCCGCACGATGGTCTCGGCGTTGCGCACTATATGTGGGCCAGTTCGCCGCTGCGTCGTTACACCGATCTGATCAACCAACGCCAGTTGATCGCGCGCGCGCGGCGAGCCGCCGGTGTACCAGTCCAAAGACACCGCACTGCTGGGGGCCATGCGCGATTTCGAAGCTGCGTATGACGTTTATGGTGAATATCAGCGGACCATGGAACGCTACTGGAGCCTGCGCTGGTTGAGGCAGGAGGAGGTGGCAATGGTTAGCGGGGTGGTGCTGATGCGGGAGAACATGGTGCGGCTGGATTCGATACCCTTGGTGCAGCGTGTACCTTCGTTGCCAGCGACGGTGATGCCGGGACAAAGGGTGGAGCTCGCGGTGGGAGCGGTCGATTTGCTGGATCTGACCCTTGATCTTGAATTCAATTCAGTGATTAACCCGGACTGATGTCAGTGATCACTGACACCGCGACTTATCCCAGATTCAGCTTTAAACAATGCACATAATTTACTGATAAATAATGTTTTTATTGATATTTTTGCCGGCGCGTCTAGAATAAGGCCATGAGTGCAAAACCCTCAGCCAATGTGCTGCCGCTGCCACGCCGGGCCCGGCATCCGCGTCGTGGTTCCTGGGGGGGCGCTGTGGACCGGCTCGACGCGCGGGTTGCTGAACTGGAGCGACGCATTGCAGGGTTTGACCGGCGATATGCCCAGCTGACTGTGAGTACCCGCTTCGGCGCCGCCGGAGCCGTGTCGGTGTTGCTGCATGCCTTCATCATCTTCGGCCTGACTTTTACTGTTCCCAAGCTGCAGGAATTGCAGAACATGGCACCGCCGCTGGCGGTGGTTCTGGTGAACGCCAAATCGCAGGCCAGGCCGCAGACAGCTGACGCAATGGCCCAGCACAATCTTGATGGCGGCGGCAATACCGACGCAAAGCAGCGTGCCCAGAGTCCGCTGCCGGCGATCACCAAAGACACCGAAACTACCGAATTGCAGGTAGCGCAGAAGCGGGTGGCCGAACTGGAGCGCGAAGCACGACAGGTGCTGTCTCGTTCCGGGGAAAAAAGCCAGATTGACAGTTCACCGACCAAACCGGCACCGCAGCCGGTACCCGAAAATGCGCCGGCGATCGACGGCGCAGATCTGGTGCAACGCAGCCTGGCCATTGCCAGACTGGAAGCGCAGATCAGCAAGGACTGGAATGCCTACCAGGAGCGCCCCCGCCGCAAATTCATCGGTGCCCGTGCTCAGGAATACCGGTTTGCGCGCTATGTTGAGGATTGGCGGCAGAAAATCGAGCGGATCGGCGAGCTGAATTATCCGCAGGCCGCACGTGACCAACGGATCTACGGTACGCTGGTGGCCACGGTCTCAATCAAGTCCAACGGTAGCCTGGAGCGCGTGCAGATTGACCGTTCGTCCGGGCACAAGTTGCTGGATGACGCAACCATCCGGATCGTCACCATGGCGGCGCCGTATGCGGCTTTCCCCCAAGACATCGCGAAGGACACCGACATCCTGCATATCACGCGGACCTGGACGTTTACTCGGGCGGACCAGTTCGTCAGCCAGTAAGGAAGCTGTCTTGAGTGATCGATACGCAGTCATCGGCAATCCCATCGGCCACAGCAAATCGCCGCAGATCCATGCTGCGTTCGCGCGGCAGACGGGCCAGGATATTTCGTATGACCGGCTGCTTGCGCCACTGAATGGCTTCGAAGTAACCGTGCGCCAGTTTTTTCATGACGGCGGGCAGGGGATGAACGTCACGGTGCCTTTCAAGCGCGAGGCTTGGGATCTGGTGGATCGTTGCGAGGGTACTGCGCTGGCAGCCGAGGCGGTGAACACCATCAAGCGCAATGGCAAAGAGCTGGTCGGATACAACACGGATGGCGTGGGATTGCTGACCGATCTGGAGCATAACCTGGGCGCAATCATTACCGGCAGGAGGGTTCTGCTGATGGGGGCCGGGGGGGCGTCATATGGCGTATTGCAGCCCTTGCTGGAGCGCCGACCTGATTTGCTGATGGTTGCCAATCGCACGCTGGAAAAAGCCGAAAGTCTTGTGCAGCACTTTCACCGGTTTACATCGCTGGCACCGCGCGGTGTGACAGCGAAACCGTACGACGCGCTTTCCGGATTACAGTTTGATCTGGTCGTCAATGCGACTTCTGCAGGTCTCGCGGGTGAGATGCCTCTGTTGCCCGATCAGCTGTTTGCACCGGGGGCGGTTGCTTACGACATGGTTTACGGCAAGAACACGCAATTCCTGGCCTTTGCACGTGCCTGTGGCGCAACCTGTGCCGATGGCCTTGGCATGCTTGTTGAGCAGGCGGCCGAGTCGTTCCTGATCTGGCGCGGCGTACGTCCGCAGACCGGCCCTGTGATGGCTCAACTGCGCAGCGAATACTGACTGCGCCACTTCATTCCGGATTAAGGTTCGACGATGTTCAAATCATTGCTGCGCTGGAGCTGGCGCGCTTTTTTGCTGGTGCTGATTGCCCTGACAGCGATCCAGTTCTGGTTTCTGGTACATGTCTGGTACTGGGTAGGGCACAACCCGGAGTCCACCGCATTCATGCGAAACCGGCTTGAAATCATGCAGGAGGACAACCCGAAAGCCAGGCTGCGCCAGCAGTGGGTGCCTTATCAGCGAATATCCGGGCATCTCAAACGCGCCATTGTTGCTGCCGAAGACGCCAAGTTCGTCACTCATAATGGCTTCGACTGGGATGGCATCCAGAAGGCTTATGAAAAGAATCTGCGTGAAGGCGAAATCGTCGCGGGTGGTTCGACGATCACTCAGCAACTGGCGAAGAATCTGTTTTTCTCGGGCCAGCGGGCCTGGTGGCGCAAGGCGCAGGAAGCCGTTGTTGCCGTCATGCTCGAAACGGTGATGAGCAAACGGCGCATTCTAGAGATCTATCTCAACGTCATTGAGTGGGGTGATGGCGTTTTTGGTGTGGAAGCCGCAGCCCGTCATCATTACGGTGCCAGTGCGGCGGGTTTGTCCGCGGAGCAGGCGGCACGACTCGCGGCGGTCGTCCCCAGTCCGCGGCGTTATGGCCCGGCCAGCGATACCCAATATTTGCAGCGGCGCACGCAAACCATATTGGCCCGGATGAACGGCGCGCAGATTCCCTGAACAGAACGCGATTTGCGGGACTGCGCCAGTGGATTTTCAGGTGCATGCGCGGGACGGTCTGCGTGCGCGATCAAGGGCCGCAGCAAGCGGCAGTTTTCAGTTGACCGTTGCCGGGCGCAAGCATAATCTGCCGGACGGCGTGCGCAAACGCGGCCCATCGCAGCCTCAAGACTGCGAGAGTGGTGCCCGCTGCGAGGAGGTTCGCGGCCGCATTACAAACGTACAACGTATCAAAATTCCGAATCCAGTTGAGGAGAAGTCATGGCCCAGTTGAACATCAATGGTCGCACGCATAACGTCGACGTCGAACCCGATACCCCGCTGCTATGGGTAATCCGTGAGCATGTCGGATTGACCGGCACGAAATTTGGCTGCGGTGTCGCGCAGTGCGGTTCCTGCTCGGTTCACCTGAATGGTGAAGTCGTGCGTTCCTGCTCGATCCCGTTGAGTGCCGTCAAGGCCGGCGACAAAATCACGACCATTGAAGGCCTGTCGCGCGACAGCTCTCATCCGGTGCAGAAAGCCTGGGCGGCGATTGATGTGCCGCAGTGTGGTTATTGCCAATCCGGCCAGATCATGGCTGCAGCAGCATTGTTGGCGAAAAAACCGAAGCCGACCGACAAGGACATCGACGAAGCGATGACCAATATCTGCCGCTGTGGCACCTATCACCGCATCCGCGCCGCGGTGCACATGGCCGCCGGCAACACCAAGGTGGGCAGCGCCGACATGACCTCTTCTGACAAAACCACCGTCTAGGATCAAAACCCATGGACATGAACAACACGATTTCCAGTGAACTGCCGAAAATCTCGCGCCGTAAATTCCTGGTGGGTACTGCTGCCGCAGGCGGCGGTCTGGCGCTGGGCTTCAGCCTGCCTTTCGGCATTGCTCCGGCCGCTGCGCAAAGCGGCGCTGCCGCTGCCGAGGTCAACATCTGGGTGGTGGTCCAGCCGGACGACACATGCGTGATTCGCATTGCCCGGGCCGAGATGGGCCAGGGCACGCTGACAGGTCTGGCGCAGCTGGTGGCCGAGGAACTGGAGTGCGATTGGAAAAAAGTCAAAACCGAACAGATCACCGCCGGACAGAACCTTGCCCGCAAGCGCGCCTGGGGCGTCATGTCTACCGCAGGCAGCCGCGGCATCCGCGAGTCGCAGGACTATGTCCGCCGCGGTGGCGCGGCGGCACGCATGATGCTGATGCAGGCCGCGGCCAACGAGTGGAATGTGCCAGTGGGGGAACTGCAGGTCGCCAGCGGCGTGATCACCCACGCCGGCTCCGGACGTTCGACGAGCTATGGCAAGGTGGCCGCGGCTGCGGCGAAACTGACGCCGCCGGATGTGAAGGGCATCAAGCTCAAAGACCACAAGGACTGGAAAATTGCCGGCAAGCCCTTGCACCGCTTGGATACAGCTGACAAATTGAACGGCCAGAAGATTTACGGCATCGACCTGAAAATGCCAGGCATGCTGCATGCCACGGTGAAAGCCTGTCCGGTGTTTGGCGGCAAGCTTGCCAGTTACGACGAGTCGAAAGTGCTTGGCATGCCCGGCGTCAAACGCGTGCTCAAGGTCAACGACTTCACCGTGGCTGTCGTTGCCGACACCTGGTGGCGGGCGAAAAAAGCCATGGATGCGCTGCCCATCGTCTGGGATGAAGGCCCCAATGCCAAGGTCAACAGTGCATCGATTGCCGAGCACCTCAAGACCGGTTTGACCAGCAGCGATGCATTTGCCGATATCGATACCGGCGACGCACCGAAAGCGATTGCTGCTGCGGCGAAAAAAATTGAAGCTGTTTATAGCGTTCCTTTCACTTCGCACACCACCATGGAACCGATGAACTGTACGGTGAAGCTGTCGCCGGACAAATCGGAAATCTGGATTCCGACCCAGAATGCCGAAGCTTCGCTGGCGGCATTGTCATCGGCATCGGGTCAGCCGCTCGACAAGTGCGAGGTTTACAAAATGGATCTCGGCGGCGGTTTTGGCCGGCGCATCGGCAACCAGGATGTGGTGCGTCAGTGCGTTGCGATCGCCAAAGCCTTTCCTGGCCAGCCGGTGAAAATGGTGTGGAGCCGTGAAGAAGACCAGACGCATGATTTCTATCGCCCGATTGCGCAATGCCGCTTGTCGGCAGGCGTTGATGAAAACGGCAACCTGGCCGGTTTACACCTGCGCGTTTCAGGGCAGTCGATCAATGCCTTTGCCAATCCCGCTGCCATCAAGGACGGCAAGGATCGCCGCCAGTTGCAGGGGCTGTGGCCGCAGCCGCACGATGCGCAGATTGGCTATACCCATGCCAACCTGCGCACCGAATACGCGATGCGCAATACACATCTGCCGGTGGGCCCGTGGCGTGGCGTTAATACCAACCAGAACGGTATTTTCCTCGAATGTTTCATGGATGAAGTGGCGCGGCTTGCGAACAAGGATCCGCTCGAATTCCGCCGTACGCTGATGAGTGAGCGTCCGAAGCATCTGGGCGTGCTCAATGCCGCGGCCGAGAAGGCGGGCTGGGGCAAACCGCTGCCGAAAGGCGTGCATCGAGGTATTGCGCAGTTCATGGGCTACGGCAGTTACTCCGCAGCAGTGGCCGAGGTTTCGGTCAGCCCGAAGGGTGAGGTTAAGGTGCATCGCTGCGTGTTTGCGCTGGATTGCGGCAACGTGGTGAACCCGGACCAGGTTGCGGCGCAGATCGAAGGTTCGGTGGCTTACGGCATGACCGCGCTTCACAGCGAAATCTCAGTGGAGAACGGCCGTGTCGTCGAAACCAATTTCCACAATTTCCGAGTCATGAAAATTGCGGAAATGCCCAAGGTTGAAGTCGTGCTGGCACTGACCCATGATTTCTGGGGTGGCGTCGGAGAGCCGACGATCTGTGTTGTGGTGCCGGCAATCCTCAATGCCATTCATGCCGCAACCGGCAAGCCTGTGCGCAGCCTGCCGCTGTCCAAGCAGGGCCTGACGCTGGTCTGAGCATCGGCAGGTGCATCGCGCAGGCTGGGGAATATTGTTGGCCGCGACGGCAGTTTATGCCGTCGCGGCCGCTCCAGCGCTTGAGCCTTACCGTGTCGAAGGTGATGCCATCCGCGCGCCCTTGGGTTTGCTTTCCGGTGATCCGGTCCGCGGTCTTGCCGTTGTTTCCGGGCGAGATGCCAACTGTCTGTTGTGTCATGCAATACCCGAAACCGGCGTCCGTTTCATGGGTGATATCGCACCCTCGCTGTCCGGGGTTGGCGCCCGGTTGTCTGACGGGCAGTTGCGATTGCGTATCGTAGATCAGTCGCGGTTGAACCCTGATACCGTAATGCCGTCTTACTACAAGGTTGAGGGTTTGGCCCGTGTCGCTCCCGCCTATCGCGGAAAGCCCGTGCTGTCGGTGCAGCAGATTGAAGATGTCGTTGCCTACCTGAAAACACTGAAGTGAAGTGAGCATGTCTTCTGACCGTCGTCGTTTCCTGCTGTCGTGTGCGGCTTTGGCGCTTTCTCCGGTGCTGACGCCACTTGCGCAGGCTCAGCAAAATCAGCAGCGCATGGCGTTGCTGCGCGAAGTGACCGGCGGTGAAGTTCCGAGCATGGGGCGCGTACTGGTGGATACACCGCCACTCGCGGACAACGGCCACTCGGTAGCGCTGCGCATCGTTGTCGACAGTCCTATGACGCCTGCGGACCACGTGCGCCGCATCACCGTATTGGCAGAACGCAATCCAAGGCCTGTCGTGGCCAGTTACATGCTGGGTCCGTGGTCGGGGCGCGCTGAAATTGCAACCCGTATACGCCTCGCTGACATTCAGGACGTACTGGCCGTTGCGCAACTGTCAGACGGCACCTGGTGGATGGGTGGAGCGCATGTCGTTGTCACCGAACTCGCCTGTCTGGAAGGCTGATGAGCATGCTTGCCCGGATACAGATTCCCGCTCAGGCACGTCACGGCGATGTTGTCCCGATCCGTATTGCGATCCAGCACCCGATGGAAACCGGTTATCGTCCGGACAACTTCGGACGACGGATTACAAAAAACGTGATCAATACGCTGACCTGTCGTTACAACGGAGTGGAAGTGTTTCGTGCCGAGATGGGTTCGGGCGTGTCAGCCAACCCGCAACTGCAATTTTATGTGCGTGTCGATGCTGGCGGAGAGTTTATCTTCGATTGGGTGGATGACTCTGGTCAGCGTGGCAGCGAACGTGCCTTGATTACGGTTACCGGCTGACTGCGGCGTGTACAGATTCTTGATATGCGCAGCCGGTTTCTTGCTGGCGTTTGGTTTGTTTGCAGCCCAGCAGCCCAAGCCGTCGCCAAAGTCAGGCCTTGCCTATGCCGGCGCCGATGTCCGTTCATTGCAAGCTGACGAATTCGGCAACCCGGGCATGTTGTGGGTCGCGCGCGGCGAGAAGTTGTGGAATATGCCGGCGGGCCGCAGCAATCAATCCTGCGCCAGCTGTCATCGCGATGCGCAAACCACGATGAAGGGCGTCGCCGCGCGTTATCCGGCCGTCGATGTCAAAAACAAATCGTTGCTCAATCTTGAAGGCCGCATCAATCAGTGCCGTGAAAGCAATCAGGGCGCAGAGGGTTTTCGCTACGAATCAGAGGAACTGCTTTCATTGACCGCGTACGTTGCGCATCAGTCACGCGGCACCCCGGTCAATGCGGAGATCACTGATTTCAATCGCGCAAATTTCGAGAGTGGTCGCGACACTTACTATCGCCGCCAGGGACAGATGAATCTGGCCTGCACCCATTGTCATGAACGCAATGCCGGCCGCAAGCTGCTGGCCGATACGATCAGCGAAGGCCATGGCAATGCCTACCCGATTTACCGTCTGGAATGGCAGTCGGTCGGATCGTTGCATCGGCGTCTGCGGGCCTGTTACTTTGGCGTGCGCGCCGAACAACCCGCTGCCGGTTCGGCGGAATTGATCGATCTGGAGTTGTATCTGGCGTGGCGTGCGCAAGGCCTGCCGGTGGAAACGCCGGGAGTGCGGCGCTAAAATTTATTCAATAAAAACAATAAGTTGAATAACATTGACGCCGGCACATCACGACAATCAGCGCAGTGACGCGTTGATTTTTTCCAGCGCAGCCGTACCCGGGCAAAGTTCTTTTGCACCCAGTTGATTCAGCGGCGTATCGACGGTGTTGATGTGCTCGTGCAGGTCTTCCGAATCCGGATCGATATAGAGCAGGCCGGTGATGACTTCGCCGCGCGCGGCATGTTCCTGCAGATAGTTCATGACTTTTACGCGATCAGTGGCATCGTAATCGCTGGCGATTTTTTTCAGCCGCAGTGCCGATCCGTCATGCTGATGAACCGTGACCGTTTCGCCCGGTGCGTAGTCGGCGGTGATTTCCTGGTGATCCTCGATAAAGTCGAGACGGTTTACCGCTTCGTTGTGCTGGCGCACGTATTCGTAGGACTTGGTCGAACCCGCATGGTTGTTGAACGCGATGCAGGGTGAGACTACGTCGATGAAGGCTGCGCCCTTGTGCTCGATCGCGCCCTTGATCAGCGGCACCAATTGATTTTTGTCGCCGGAGAAGCTGCGTGCAACATAGGTGGCGCCGAGCAGCAAGGCCATGCCGATCATGTCCAGCGGTTCGTCGGAGTTGACCACGCCGCGTTTCGACTTCGAACCTTTGTCGGCGGTGGCCGAGAACTGGCCCTTGGTCAGCCCATAAACGCCGTTGTTCTCGACGATATAGACCATGTTGACGCCGCGGCGCATGCAGTGGGCGAACTGGCCGAGACCAATCGACGCCGAGTCACCGTCACCGGAGACGCCCAGATAAAGCAGGTCGCGGTTGGCGAGGTTGGCGCCGGTCAGCACCGACGGCATGCGGCCGTGTACGCTGTTGAAGCCGTGCGAGTTGCCGAGGAAATAGTCCGGAGTTTTCGACGAACAGCCGATTCCCGAGAGCTTGGCGACGCGGTGCGGCTGGATGTCGAGTTCCCAGCAGGCCTGGATGATCGAGGCCGAAATCGAATCGTGGCCGCAGCCGGCGCACAGCGTTGAAATCTTGCCTTCGTAGTCGCGGCGCGTGTAACCCGCCTGATTCTTCGACAGTGAAGGATGATGGAGTTTCGGTTTGGCGAGATAGGTCATGTTTCTGCTCTTTCGCTCAGGACGCTTTTTTCAGCGGCACGACGCTGTGTGCGCTGATGTGTTTTGTAATCTGGTCGACGATGAAACGCGCGGTGATCGGCGTGCCATCGTAATGCAGCACCGAGATCAATTGTGCGGGGTTGATCTTTGAATCGGTGACCAGCAGCGTTTTCAGCTGGGCATCGCGGTTCTGCTCGATGACGAAGGTGCCTGAGTGCGCAGCGACAAAATCCTTGACCTGGTCGGCGAAGGGGAAGCCGCGCACGCGCAGCGCATTGATGTGGACACCCATTTCGGCCAGCACATCCAGCGCTTCCTGCATCGCCGGACTGGTCGAGCCATAGTAGATCGCGCCGAAGCTCGCCGGTTTGGCGGCCTGATGCAGAACCGGCTGGGGCAGCAGCGTTTTTGCGGTCTCGAACTTGCGCATCAGCCGCTGCATGTTGTCGACGTAGTCGGCTCCCGCCTCGGAGTAGTTCGCGTAGCGGTTTTTCGTCGTGCCGCGGGTGAAATAGCCGCCCTTGGTCGGGTGGGTGCCCGGCAGCGTGCGGTAGGGAATGCCGTCGCCGTCAACGTCGAGGTAGCGGCCGAAATCGGCGCCGGCCTCAAGCTTCTCGTAAGTCATCAGCTTGCCGCGGTCATATTCCTGCTTGTCGTCCCATTTGAAGGGGCGGCAAAGCCGCGTGTTCATGCCGATGTCCAGATCGGTCATCAAGAACACTGGCGTCTGCAGGCGCTCCGCGATGTCGAAGGACTGCGCAGTCATTTCGAAACACTCGGTCGGATCCTCCGGGAACAGCAGCGGGTGTTTGGTGTCTCCGTGTGAAGCGTAGGCGCAGGCCAGCACATCAGACTGCTGGGTGCGGGTCGGCATGCCGGTGGACGGTCCGCCGCGCTGAACATCGATCAGCACCACGGGGATTTCCGCGAAATAGGCGAGGCCGATGAATTCGGTCATCAGCGAAATGCCGGGGCCCGAGGTCGCGGTGAAGGAGCGCGCGCCGTTCCAGCCGGCACCGATGGCGATGCCGATTGAGGCGAGTTCGTCTTCACCCTGGATGATTGCGTATTTGTTTTTGCCGGTTTCCGGGTCGCCGCGCAGTTTCTTGCAGTAGCCCATGAAAGCTTCGGCGACCGACGACGACGGCGTGATCGGATACCAGGCGCAGACCGAGGCGCCGCCGTAAACCGCACCCAGCGCCACGGCGCTGTTGCCGTCGCTGAAAATGCGCTCGCCGACGTTGTTGGCCGATTTCAGACGCAGGCCCAGAGGGCAGGGCAGATTTTTCAGTGCATAGTCACGGCCGAGGTGCAGTGCCTTGACGTTGGACTGCAGCAGCGCTTCCTTGCCCTTGTACTGTTCGGAGAACAGTTGTTCGATGACTTTCGGATCGATTTCGAGCAGGGCCGACAGCGCGCCTACGTAAATAATGTTCTTGAACAGTTGGCGCTGACGCGGATCGGTGTAGGTCGCGTTGCAGATTTCCGTCAGCGGCATGCCGATCAGCGTGATGTCCTTGCGAAACTTGCTGTCGGGCAGTGGCTTGGAGTTGTCATAGAACAGATAGCCGCCCGGCTCGATTTCCTTGACGTCGTTGTCCCAGGTCTGCGGATTCATTGCGACCATCAGGTCAACGCCGCCGCGGCGGCCGAGATAGCCTTTTTCGGTGACGCGCACTTCGTACCAGGTGGGCAGGCCCTGAATGTTCGACGGGAAAATGTTGCGCGGACTGACCGGCACGCCCATGCGCAGGATGGAACGCGCAAACAGTTCGTTGGCCGAGGCGGAGCCGGAGCCGTTGACGTTCGCAAACTTGACGACAAAATCGTTGATGGCGCTGATTTGATTCATGACGGGTCCGTGATCAGGCGGCTTTGCGTTGGGGTTTGCGGCATCCGGGGCCGGCGTGGGTCATCTCGACGAGGTATTTCTGCATGTCCCAGGCGCCGGTCGGGCAGCGCTCGGCGCAGAGGCCGCAGTGCAGGCAGACGTCCTCGTCCTTGGCCATGATGCGGCCGGTCATGCGCAGCGGCTCCGAGGTGTACAACCCCTGGTCGGGATGCAGCGACGGCGCGGTCAGGCGCTGGCGCACATCGGTTTCCTCGCCGTCCGGCGTGAAGGTGATGCAGTCCATCGGGCAGATGTCGACGCAGGCGTCGCATTCGATGCACAGCTTGGGCGCAAATACCGTCTGCACGTCGCAGTTCAGGCAGCGCTGGGCTTCGGCAAAGCCGGACTTCGGATCAAAACCGAGTTCGACTTCAACCTTGATGTTTTTCAGCGTCAGCTTCTGGTCCTGCCAGGGCACCTTGTGGCGCAGCGCGGCGGACACGTCGTTGTCGTAGCTCCACTCGTGGATACCCATTTTCTGCGACATCACGACAACTGCCGGCAGCGGCCGCTCTTTCAGTTCTTCGCCGGTGAGCATCTTGTCGATCGACACTGCGGCTTCGTGGCCGTGGGCAACCGCCCAGATGATGTTCTTCGGACCGAAGGCGGAATCGCCGCCGAAAAATACTTTCGGGTTGGTCGACTGGAAGGTCACCTTGTCGACAACCGGCATGTTCCACTTGTCGAATTCGAGACCGGCATCACGCTCGATCCAGGGGAAAGCGTTTTCCTGACCGATGGCGACCAGCACGTCATCGCATTCAACAAACTGGTCGGGTTCGCCGGTGGGCACCAGATTGCGGCGGCCCTTGGCGTCGTATTCCGCCTTGACCTTCTCGAAGGTCATGCCGGTGAGCTTGCTGTCCATGACGGTGCAGGACTTCGGCACCATGAAGTTGAGGATGGGAATGCCTTCTTCGATGGCGTCTTCCTTCTCCCAGGGGCTGGCTTTCATCTCTTCGTAGCCTGAGCGCACGATGACCTTGACGTCTTCGCCGCCGAGGCGCTTCGCCGAGCGGCAGCAGTCCATCGCGGTATTGCCGCCGCCGAGCACGATCACTTTTTTGCCGATCTTGTCGATGTGACCGAAGGACACGCTGGCCAGCCAGTCGATACCGAGGTGTACGTTTTTCGCCGCTTCGGCGCGTCCGGGCACATCAAGGTCGCGGCCGCGCGGTGCGCCGGTGCCGACGAATACCGCGTCGTAACCTTCAGCGAGAATTTTTTTCAGGCTGTCGACGCGCTGACCGGTACGCATCGTGATGTTGCCGATGCCGGTGATGTAGCCGACTTCCTCGTCGATGACGGCTTCCGGCAGACGGAAGCGCGGCACCTGCGAGCGCATGAAGCCGCCCGCTTTCGGGTCGGCTTCATAAACCGTGATGTCATAACCCAGCGGCGCGAGGTCGCGGGCGACGGTGAGTGAAGCGGGGCCGCCACCGATGCAGACGATGCGTTTGCCGTTTTTCTGCTTCGGCGCTTTCGGCATGCGCGCGGCGACATCATCTTTGTTGTCGGCAGCAACGCGCTTGAGTCGGCAGATCGCAACGGGTTCGGCTTTCGGGCCGTCTTCATGCGCGGTCGGCTTGCGCATTTCAACGTTGCCTTCCTCGACACGGCCGCGGCGGCAGGCGGGTTCGCAGGGGCGATCGCAGGTGCGACCGAGAATGCCGGGGAACACATTCGATTTCCAGTTGACCATATAGGCATCGTCGTAACGGCCTGCGGCGATCAAGCGGATGTATTCGGGGACGGGCGTGTGGGCCGGGCAGGCCCACTGACAATCGACAACTTTATGGAAGTAATCGGGGTGCGAAATATCAGTCGGCTTCAAAAAAGGCTCCTGCTGCGGTGTCGCCACAATTCTTTGTTTTTATTCGCCTATTTGGACCTTTGGGGGGCGTGCCCAAAAGTGCCGAAAGTCTACCCCTTTGGCAGGGGAAAAAAAAGCGAAAAACGTCAGGGTTTGCCTCAGATCAATACCCCTGTACACGACGCGGGAAGTGGGTGTGTTTCTTGCGCTGGAAACGACCGCCCCGCAGGGCGGTCGCAGCGAGGTCAGGATCCAGCGGTTTTGCCGTCAATCACCCGAAGAGACGGGCGGTGGGCGGGTGCGCGCAATTCATGCTTGTCGGCGAACAGCAGGCATTGCGGACCGATCTCTTCAATGGTGTTGCAGCCCAGCAAGGCCATGTTGCGATGAATTTCGTCGCGATAGATCTGCAGAGCACGCGAGGCACCGGCTTCGCCGCCGGCGGCCACACCATAAAGCGTCGAACGTCCAACCATCACGGCATTGGCACCCAGGGCCAAGGCTTTGACCACATCGCTGCCGCGGCGGATACCGCTGTCCATGAATATGGTCGCGCGCTTGCCGACTTCATCGACGATTTCCGGCAGCACTTCAATCGGCGAGACGATGCCGTCGAGGTTACGTCCGCCGTGGTTCGATACGTCGATGCCGTCTGCCCCATGGTCGACCGCAGTCTTGGCATCCTGCGGGTCGAGAATGCCCTTGACGATCAACTTGTGAGGCCAGATTTTGCGGATGGCATCGAGGTCAGCCCAGCTGATCGAGTCAGTGCGCAGGCTGGAGCGCCCGGGCGGTCCTTTGGTCATTTTTGCCTTGGCGGCGGCAGGATAATTGGCATACATGGGCATGCCGGTGGTTGCCAGGTAACGTCCCATCACCCCGAACAGCCAGCGCGGGTGGGTGGCCATGTCCCACATATTTCGTGCATTGAAGCTGAACGGCAGTGTGAAACCGTTGCGCAGATTGTATTCGCGGTTGCCCGAAGACACGCCATCGACGGTAACAACAAGTGTTTTGTAACCAGCGGCCTTGGCACGGTTGACCAGTTCGTGTGACATCGAGCGGTCCGGCCACAGGTACAACTGGAACCACAGGTCGCCGCCGGCCTCGTCAGCGACGCGTTCCATCGCGGTGATCGAACCGGTGGCCAGAGTGAAGGGGATGCCCGCCGCGCGTGCGGCCTTGGCCAGTTTGATCTCGCCCTCGTGCCACAGCAGGCCCGCAACCCCGGTGGGTGCGATGACCAGCGGCATCTTGTACTTGGTGCCGAATATGGTGGTGTCCTGGGTGCGCTTGGACACGTCGACAAAGGTGCGGGTGCGGAAGCGTATGCGGTCGAACACTGCGCGGTTGTTGCGCAGAGCGACTTCATCCTCAGTGCCGCGGTCGACGAATTCGAAAAAGCCTTTCGGCACGCGCTTGATCGCGATGTCGCGCAGATCAAAAATGTTGTAGGCCTTCAGGTTATCGCTCATGGATATTGCTCCTGGATGAACAGTTGCGTTTGAAGTCGTGCAGGGATTTTGCCAGCGTTCCGTCCGCCCGTTTCAGCACCCGCGTCGCCGCCCGGGTATTGCCGAAAGTCGGCACGTACTGCGAATGTTTGCCGGCGCCGCCGGTGACGATGATCACCAGGTCCTCCGGTTTGGCAAACATGCGCACCGGTGCATCCAGCGGCGCGTCGGCGTACTGGGCCGCCAGCTTGCGGCGGAAGCGCCGTTCGATGGTGTCTTTCGAGAACCGCGACAGCGGCATCGTGGCGTGCTCGAACAGCCATTTGCGGACATCCGCCTTGCTCATGCCGTCGTTGGCCACGGTAGCGGCATGTTCGGGGCCGAAGGCCAGCAGGGGCTGGCCGGCGTAGTAGGGATTGTTCGAGCCGGTGATGGTCATCGTGCCGGCGACCATCGTCAATATGCCTTCGGCGTTCAGGCTTTCATGGTCGTTGACGTTATGCGGACCTTCGGCCGCAATCACCGTGACGGCGCTGGAGTCGCTTGGGAAACCCAGTTCAACATGCAGCGGGTCCCAGGGGCTCTGTTCTTCGTTTTCAGCGACACAGAAGGTGAATTTTGCCGGCGTGCCGGTCGTCGCCATGTCGCCGGTGCCGGGAATCGCAGCGCCGATGTTGACCAGCGCCAGCCGTACCGCACGGCCGATCGCGGCATTGGCGCGGAAGTAGTTACCCATCGCATTCTGGCCGGCGTTGAGTCCGGCTTCTTT
>CAMAYE010000035.1 GCA_945862135.1 Bordetella parapertussis | reverse complement strand
GGGGTGACGCCCATGACCACACCGACGGACACGCTTTTTGCCGTGGTGTTGAAGGTGGTCTGAGAGGGGCCGGTCGAAGTCGTTGTGGTGTCGGCCTTGATTTCAAAGTAGACGAGATTGTCGACGACCTTGAGCAGGGCGGTCTGGTTGTTCATCGCCATCAGCTTCGGGCTGGACAGCACTCGCGAGCTGCCGAATTCTTCCAGCAGTTTTACGGTACCGCTGATGTTGCCGACATTGGTGGTCGGGTTGGTGTACGCGATGGTCATCGCGTTGCCGGCCGAAGCGCCGGCGCCGGTTGCCGCGGCATTGAAGCCGCCGAGCAGGGCCTGCGTGATCGACAGGCCGCCGCTGATCGGCAGGCGGCTCCAGTCGATACCGGCCTGAAAGCCGTCGGACAGCACGACTTCGACGATGGTGGCTTCGATCAATACCTGCCGCTGGATCGCGGACGTCACGCTGTCCAGGTGTTTCTGGATCAGTTGATGCTGGGAATCCGTTGCATTGATGGTGATGGTTCCTGATACCGGATTGACAACCACGTCATCCGGAACCAGAGACGCCTGCTGCTGGCCGCCTGTGGCTGCGCTGGTGGTTTGTAACGAAGTCACCAGACCCGAGGCCCCCTGGCCTGCCTTGCTTGCCGCTTCGATTTGCCGTACCCGCAAATCCTGCTCCTGCTTGATCAATTCCCGACGCTCTGCGCGAGCGTCTGCGCTGAGTGCTTGCAGACGGGTCGAGTTCAGAATCCCGCGAATGTTGTCGCGCAACTCAACCCAGAAGTCGTTTTTGGAACTTGATTCCACCATCGTGCGCGAGCCGGATTGAGAAGCGGTTGCTCCTGAAGCCGAGCTTGTGGCGATTTCACCGGTCACGCCGATGGAAGAATTGGTATTACGCGTCATGTTGACGTAGTTGACGCGATAGGTTTTGACGTAGGCGACGTCGGGCGACACGATGATCGTGTTGCCTTCGGTGCGGTAACGCATATTGACCTGTTTCGATACCCGCTCAAGGATGGCCGGCAGGGTTTCGTTGATGGCGTTGAGACTGACCAGGCCGGTGAGCCCGGAGTGGATGTCGATGTTCTGTTTGGTGTCGCGGGCCAACGCCAGCAGCAATTCCTTCACCGGCACTTCATTGACAACAACACTGTACGTCTGAGGCTTGACTTGGGCTGACGGCGGGGGCACCAGGGTGGGCACTCGTGCCGGCGCGGGAATCGCTGCGGCCGGTACTTTGGCGGCGGGCGGGGCAGTGAGGTGGCCTTCGGAGGGCGGAACCTTGGATTGATACTGGACGCAACCCGTCAGCAGTAAGGAGACGGTCAATGCGAGCGCCACCGGTACAGAGCCATGAACCGTCACCAAATTGAAGGACGGTGTCTTGGACGGTCGGCGAACGGGCTGCCGTTCTGACATGTTGTTCATACTCCCCTGCCTACACGGGTGATTATTTGTGCCGCGACGGGGATAGGCCGCCGTCACGACGGGTTGATGCCTGCGACTTCAGCTCTGATGCCTTGAACAGTACGCAATATCGGTTTATGAGCTTTAAGGCGTGCCGGTAATTGTGCCATCGCCTCACGAGCGGCACGCGGATCATCAAAAGCCCCCCATGTAATGGTCAGCGCCGGCTCACCTTTTGCAAAGGTACGATACACAAAAACATTATTTATTTCAATGATATTCGCGAGGAATCTAAGATGTTGGTTCAGCTGTTGTTCGTTACGCGCACCGAGCAATTGAACGGTGTATGTCCGAGGGGGGGCGGATGCCAGCCAGGTGGTCGTGGCATCCAGCCGTTGCTGCAGCAGTTTGCCGGCCACCGACGGTTTTGGTGATGGAGTCGGTTTTGGTGCTTCGCTGACTGGCGGGGGGGCGGCCTGAGGTTGACCTGGCGCTTCTTGCGGCGCGGTTGCCGGAGTGCTGGCGGGTGCTGCTAACGGTGCAGCAGGGGATGTGGCTGGTGCTGCTACGGGAGCTTCTGTTGGTGTGGCTGGTTTATCGTAAATATTTGTTTTTATTGGCGAATTATCAGTTTCTGCGGTTGGGGGCACTGGTGCTGCGGGGGGGGTCGCAACAACTGGGGCGCCTATAACAGGGGTCTTGGGCGGTCCACCGAGCACCGCATAAAGTGTGGCCCCCGCGGCCATGCCAAGAACCAGAATGCCGATGCCCAATGCGAGGCGCGAACGGCCGGCGGGGGTGGTTTGATACTGCTGATGCGCGAATTCGCTGTCACGTACGGCAGCGTCGATATGTTTCTGGCGCAGGGTGTGGGTGTTGTCGGCAAAGGCTGCCAGCAGCGCCTTGTCGGCGATCAGATTGATGCGTCGCGTCAATCCGCCGGAAATGCGCGCGATTTCCCGGATGATGGCGTCGGTAAACAGGTCCGGTCCACGGTAGCCGGCGGCGCGCAGGCGGAACATCAGGTATTCGCGGGTTTCGGGACCGGTCAGCGGTTCAAGACGAAAACTGTGGGTGATGCGCTCCTTCAACTGGCGGATCTGGTTCTGGCGCAGGTTTTCATCCAGTTCAGGCTGGCCGAAGAGCACGATCTGCAGCAGCTTGTCGGATTTGGTTTCCAGGTTCGACAGCAGCCGGATTTCCTCCAGTGTCGCAATCGGCATGCCTTGCGATTCCTCGACGAACAACACGACGCGCTTACCCTCGGCATGGCGTTGCAGAAGATAAGCCTGAATCGCATGCATGACCGCAAGGCGGCTGGTGTCACGTGCGATGTCGAGCTGCAGCTCGAAAGCGATGGCATGAAGGATTTCGTCAGGTGACACGCTGGGGTTGGCGAGATAGACGGTCTCGACGTTCTCCGGCACACGCGCCTGCAGCATGCTGCACAACATGGTCTTGCCGCTGCCCACTTCACCGGTGACCTTTACGATGCCTTCGCCTTGGGTGATTGCGTAGATCAGCGCCTCGAGGATGGGACCGCGGTTGCCGCCGCCGAAAAAGAAATCGGTGTTCGGCGTAATTTTGAAGGGCGGCTGTGTGAGTCCGAAATGTTCGTAATACATGATCTATTTTTCCTCGCCTGTGTCGCCGCGGGACTGCATCCGGCTGTACAGCGTGGTGCGTTGCACGCCCAGCCGCTTTGCGGCTTGGGACAGGTTGCCGTTGGTCATTGCCAGTGCGGCTTCGATGAATCCTCGTTCCCAGCGTCTTAATACTTCGTCGAGTTTGAAATCTGGGTCGGCCTCGATCTGGCGGCGCGCCGCTTCCAGCAGCACTTTTTCGTCAGTGAGCTCTGTCATTCCGGCCGGGGCCTGGACGTCACGGTCAAATTCGGTCTGCAGAAGCGCCGGTGTGATCTGGGTGCCGGCATATTTGGTGCACAGCCGGATGACGACATTGCGCAATTCCCGCACATTGCCGGGGAATGGGTAGTCGCGCCACATGCGCAGCGCGTCCTTGTCGAGTTCAACGGGTTGCGCCTTGATCTGCTCGGCATAAAACGCGCGGAAGTGGTCGAGCAGCAGCAGCTTGTCGTTGCCAAGGTCGCGCAGCGCCGGTACACCGATGGTGAATACCGACAGCCGGTGATACAGGTCTGCACGGAAGCGGTTGTGGCGGATTTCGCTGCGCAGGTCACGATTGGTGGCCGCGACCACGCGAGCGTTCGAGACCCGGCTCTGCGTTTCGCCGACACGCTGGAATTCGCCGTTCTCAAGCACACGCAGCAGTTTGGCCTGCAGTTCAAGCGGCAGTTCGCCGATTTCGTCGAGGAACAGCGTTGAGTCGACGGCATCCTCGAAATAACCCGCGCGTGCGGTGACGGCGCCGGTGAACGCGCCTTTGGCATAGCCGAACAACGTCGGCTCGACCAGCGTGGGCGAAATGGCCGCGCAGTTCAAGGCGAGGAACGGTTTGCCAGAACGCCGGCTTTGTTTGTGCAGGGCCTTGGCGACAAGCTCCTTGCCGCTGCCGGATTCGCCTTCGATCAGCACTGGGAACGGTGCATCTGCAAACTGCAGCAGCTGTTCGCGCAACTTCTGCATCGGCGGGCTGTTGCCGAGCAGTCCTGAGGTGTCGGCGGTATTTTCTGCCGAGGTGACTTCCAGCGCCTGATGCAGCAATGCCTTGAGTTGCACCGGTTCGGCCGGCTTGGCAATGAAATCGATGGCACCGAGTGTGCGCGCGTGGCGTGCATTGACTTCATCATTCTGTCCGGAAAGGACGATGATCTTGATCGCCGGGGCAATGGCAATCAGCTCGGTGATCAGCTGGAAACCTTCGTCCGGCCGGTGTGGACGTGGCGGCAGACCCAGATCGATCAGTGCCAGTGCAGGTGGTGTATCACGCTGCCTGAGCAGCGCCTTGGCGTGTGTTCGCGATTCCGCGGTGGTGACATTGAAGTCGCCGCCGAGCACGTAGCTCAGCGTGTCGACGATGACCGGGTCATCATCGACGATCAGCAGTTCCGGTTTGCCGGTTTCTGTCACGTTACTGTCCAAGCCTTTGTTAAGTTGCTGAAATTACACGGCATTGTGCCAGATTGCCGATGCCGCGTGGTGACGGCGGAGGCGTGGCGCGGCTCAGGCGTCGGCGATGCAGGCGAGGTAGGCGCGTTCGAGATCGGATGCGGCGTAGCGGGTGATGAAATCTGAAGGCGTGCCGGCAAATCGCAACTGTCCGCGATGGATGACCGCCATGCGGCTGCACATTTCGCCGACGTCGTGCAGGGCGTGCGTGGTCATCACCACTGTGCGGCCGCTGGCATGCTGCGCCTTGAGTTCGCGCTTGAGCAGTGCGCGTGCTTTCGGGTCGAGTCCGCTGGTCGGTTCATCGAGGATATAGAGATCCTTGTCCGACAGCAGGCAGGCGGCGAGCCCGAGTTTTTGGGTCATGCCTTTGGAGTAGGCGCGCACCGGTTTTTCCAGCGCACTGGCGGCGAGTTCCAGGGCGTCGAGCATCGTGCGCGCGCGGGCTTCGTCATACTTCCGGCGATGCAGTTCGCTGGTATAGCGCAGAAAATCGCGGCCCGAGAGGTAGTACGGCGGCGTGAAACGCTCGGGCAGGAAGGCCAGGCGGCTGCGTGCTGACGTTTGCCGGTGCGGTGTACCGAAAATTTCGATGGCGCCGCTGCTGATGTCGCAGAAATCCAGCGCGCATTTGATCAGTGTTGTTTTGCCGGCGCCGTTTTCGCCGACCAGTCCGAAAAATTCGCCAGCGCCGATTTCCAGAGAAAGGTCGGTGAGTGCGGCGGTGCCTGAATAAGACTTGGCGAGATTGCTGATGCGTAATGCGGGTGCTGACATGCGGCGTAACTTAGCGTAAAGCGTCACGTGGGTAAACCTCGCATTGGCCCGCGCAGGCCGGCTTGCGGTACTCACCGGAATCCCTGCTGGGTGCCGGGGAATTCAATTGAATCAACGGACTATGGTGCTGGATGTCCCCGGCAAGACGCTGTCCGGTGTTTGGTGGCACTGCCAATCTCGGCTAGAATCGGTGCTTTGTTCCGGCAGCAACTGCCGCCCCCGTGGCCTCTGAACCCCTAATTGAAATCAAGGATGTCAATTTCGCCTACGCGAAGCGTCCGATATTGACCGGCATCAACATGTCGATCCCGCGCGGCAAGGTGGTCGCGTTGATGGGTATCAGCGGTTCCGGTAAAACCACGCTGCTGCGCTTGATGGGCGGCGTGATGAAGCCGACTACGGGTGAGGTGTGGGTCAACGGCGAATGCACCAGCAAGCTCGATACGCAGGGCATTTACCGCATGCGCCGGCGCATGGGCATGCTGTTCCAGTTCGGCGCACTGTTCACGGACCTGTCGGTCTATGACAACGTGGCATTCCAGATGCGCGAACACACCGGCCTGCCGGAAAGCATGATCCGCGACCTGGTGATGATGAAACTGCATGCGGTTGGATTGCGCGGGGCGCACAAGCTGATGCCGGCGGAACTGTCGGGCGGCATGGCGCGGCGCGTGGCGCTGGCGCGGGCGATTGCACTGGATCCGATGATCATGATGTATGACGAACCGTTTACCGGGCTGGACCCGATTTCACTGGGTGTCATCGCGAACCTGGTGCGTGAACTGAACGATACGCTGGGCACGACGTCGCTGGTGGTAACGCACGACGTGCAGGAAGCGCTGGATGTGGTGGATTATGTGTATTACCTGTCGGATGGAAAAATGATGGCGCATGGCACGCCGGAAGAAATGCGCGCTAACAAGGATCCGCTGATTTACCAGTTCGTACATGGTGAAGCAGAAGGTCCGGTGGCGTACCAGTATCCGAGCAGGGATTTTTCCGAAGACCTGAAACTGGGTGGGCGCCGCGAAGCAAGTCCTCTTGGGGGACGCCGTGCCGCATAGAACGCTGCCCTCCATTCGGAGCATCGGTGCTAATGCGATCGATGTCGTATTGCGCCTCGGTTACGCCACCCGTTTCATCGGTCTGACGCTGGCGCATTCGGGCACCAGTTTTGCCCGGCCGCGGCTGATCATCCGTGAGCTGTATTACACCGGCGTGCTTTCGCTGATCATCATCCTGGTGTCCGGTCTGTTCGTCGGCATGGTGCTCGGCCTGCAGGGTTACCAGACGCTGACCACCTACGGTTCGGAGTCGGCGCTGGGCGTGCTGGTGGCGCTGTCGCTGGTGCGCGAACTGGGGCCGGTGGTGTCTGCGCTGCTCTTCGCCAGCCGCGCCGGTTCGGCGATGACCGCGGAGATCGGCCTGATGAAGGCAACGGAGCAGTTGTCGGCGATGGAAATGATGGCGGTAGATCCGATCGCTCGCGTGGTCGCGCCGCGCTTTTGGGCCGGGGTGATTTCGATGCCGCTGCTGGCGGCGATGTTCAGCGCAATGGGCGTGTTCGGCGGTTATGTCATCGGAGTGGTGCTGATCGGCGTCGATGAAGGTTCGTTCTGGTCGCAGATGCAGGGCGCCGTCGATGTCCGCGAAGACATCGTCAACGGTGTCATCAAGAGTTTTGTGTTCGGGGTCGCGGTGACCTGGATCGCGTTGTTTGAAGGTTATGACGCGCCGCCGACGGCCGAGGGCGTTTCAGGCGCGACAACGCGCACCGTGGTAACTTCATCATTGGCAATTCTGGGTCTGGATTTCATCCTGACCTCATTCATGTTCAGGGGTATGTAATGGGACGTTCAATGCTGGATCTGTGGGTGGGCATCTTCGTCGTCGCGGGCATCGCCGCGCTGGTGATCCTCGCGTTCAAGGTCGGCAACATGTCGAGCATGGGCGGCGGCGAGACCTACGAAATCTCCGCCAATTTCGACAACATCGGCGGTCTCAAGCCGCGGGCGCCGATCAAGAGCGCCGGCGTCGTGGTCGGCCGCGTGACGTCGATCGAGTTCAACAACGAGCGCTTCACCGCCAAGGTGAAAATGGCCGTCGAGAAAAACTACAAGTTTCCGAAAGACACCACCGCGTCGATCCTGACCTCGGGCCTGCTCGGTGAGCAGTACATCGGCCTGGAGGGCGGCGGCGATGACCAGATGCTGAAGGCCGGAGACAGCATCCGCCTGACGCAGTCGGCAGTGGTCTTGGAGAAACTGATCAGCCAGTTCCTGTTTGACAAGGCCGCCGAGGGCGGCGACGCTAAAAAATAAATCGCACACCCTGTTCAGAGACATCGTTATGAATAAGCTATTGTTTTCATTGATTATTTTTGCAACCCTTTTATTTGGTCCAACGTTTGCCGTTGCCGCCAGTGTCATGGCGCCCGATGCGCTGGCGCGTAATGTCACCGATGAAGTGGTTCAGATTTTGCGCGCCGACAAGGACCTGCAGGCCGGCAACCAAAAAAAAGCGCGTGACCTGATCGAAACCAAAATCGCGCCGCATTTCAATTTCACCAGCATGACCAAACTCGCGCTGGGCAAGAACTGGAGTGCGGCAACCCCCGAGCAGCGTAAGGCGCTGACCGGGGAATTCCGCGCGCTGTTGGTGCAGACCTATACCGCGTCGCTGACGCTGTTCAAGGATCAGAAGATTGAATACCGTCCGCTGAAGATTGCGCCCGACGACAACGACGTGGTGGTGCGCTCGTTGGTGAAATCATCCGGTGGCGGTGATCCGGTGCAGGTCGACTACGGCATGGAAAAGACCGATGAAGGCTGGAAGGTCTACAACGTCAAGATCGGCGGCATCAGCCTGGTCGAGAACTACCGCGGCACCTTCAATACCGAAATCCAGAAAAGCGGCGTTGACGGCCTGATCAAAACACTGCGCGACAAGAACCGCGCGCTGGTCGCGCAGAACAAATAAGCGACCACTCAAGATCAATTGCCATGATTGAATGCAACGATGGGCGCTGCACGCTGAAGGGCGCCGTGAACATTGAAAGTGCGCTGGCCTTGCGCGAAGACGGACTGCGCCTGTTCTCGGCCGCAGACGTGACGCTGGATCTCGCAGGCGTCACCGAAGTCGATTCCACCGCACTCAGCCTGTTGTTTGAGTGGCGGCGTGCGGCACTCGCCGCCAACCGGCGCATCCGTTACGTCAATCTGCCCGAAAACCTCACCAGCCTGGCCCGGCTTTACGGCGTCACGGAACTGGTGGCCGCCGAGTAACGGCCGGCGCTGCGCCGACCGTTTGCTGTGTATCCGGCGATGACCCATGCCATCGAAATCATTGATGTCACCAAGCGCTATGGCGAATTGCAGGCGCTGGCCGGCGTCAGCCTGACGGTTGAGCCCGGCGAATTCTTCGGTCTGCTCGGCCCTAACGGTGCCGGTAAAACTACACTGATCAGCATCCTTGCCGGCCTGAGTCGGGCGACCAGCGGTGTTACCCGCATCATGGGGCATGATGTCAGCAGCGATTACCGCGGTGCGCGCAGCGCGCTGGGTGTGGTGCCGCAGGAGTTGGTGTTCGATCCGTTTTTTACTGTGCGCGAAACCCTGACTTTCCAGTCTGGCTATTTCGGGTTGCGCGATAACAGCGCGTGGATTGCCGAGGTTCTGGAAAATCTCGACCTTACTGCCAAGGCCGACACCAATATGCGCGCGCTGTCCGGTGGCATGAAAAGGCGCGTACTGGTGGCGCAGGCGCTGGTGCACAAGCCGCCGGTGATCGTGCTCGACGAGCCGACGGCCGGTGTTGACGTCGAATTGCGTCAGGCCTTGTGGCGTTTCATCCGTCGACTCAATCGCGATGGCCACACCATTGTGCTAACCACGCATTACCTGGAAGAGGCCGAGGCCCTTTGCGGGCGTATCGCGATGCTGAAGCAGGGGCGTGTGGTGGCGCTGGACCGCACCGAAAGCCTGTTGCGGCTGCACAGCGGTTGTCAGGTCGTGATGCGACTGAATGGTGCTCTGCCCGAGGCGTTCCAGGCGAAGGTGGTCGAGCGCCGAGAGGACGGATCGGTGAAGCTGTCGCTGTCCGATCACGCCGCGATTGAGGGCTTACTGGCCGCGCTGCGCGAGGCGCAGGTCACAGTGCTCGAAATGGAAATCCTCCAGCCCGATCTCGAAGATGTGTTTGTGCAGATCATGCGGCGATCATGATGAAAAGGATTTTCGAGCGATGACCGGCTTCCGGACCCTGTTCTACAAGGAATGGCTGCGCTTCTGGAAAGTCAGCGTACAGACCGTGCTCGCGCCGGTGCTTACCGCATTGCTCTACCTGCTGGTGTTCGGCCACGCGCTGAGCGGTCGTGTTGAAGTATTTCCCGGCGTTGAGTACACCGCCTTTCTGATCCCCGGTCTGGCGATGATGTCGGTGCTGCAGAATTCCTTCGCCAACGGATCTTCGAGCCTGATGCAGTCGAAAATGACCGGCAACATCGTGTTCGTGTTGCTGCCGCCGCTGTCGCATCGCGAGTTTTTTGCCGCCTACCTGCTGGCGGCAGTCGGGCGCGGCGTTGTGGTGGGCAGCGGTGTACTGCTGGCGACCTTGTGGTTTGTTGATCTGCCGCTGGCCAATCCGTTGTGGATACTGCTTTTCGGAGTTGCAAGCAGTGCTGCGATGGGGGCGCTGGGAATCGTTGCCGGCATCCAGTCAGACAAAATCGATCAGCTTGCCGCCTTCACCAATTTCATCATCCTGCCGCTGACTTTCCTGTCGGGGGTGTTTTATTCAATCCACTCCTTGTCGCCCTTCTGGCAGGCGGTGTCGCACTTCAACCCGGTTTTTTACATGATCGACGGTTTCCGTTACGGCTTTTTCGGCGTTGCGGATACCTCCCCATGGCTCAGCCTTGCGATTGTCGGCGGCAGCTTCGCCGCTTTATCATGGCTGACCCTGACGCTGCTGCGCAGCGGTTACAAACTTAGAAACTGATTGGACAACTGAGCATGGTCACCCCTGAAAGCATCAAACAATCCATCGTCGCCGGGCTTGACTGCAAACATGTCGAAGTCGCAGGTGATGGCCACCATTGGGAAGCAGTGATCGTCAGCGAAGCTTTCCGCGGGAAAAACAAGGTGCAGCAGCATCAGCTGGTTTACAAGGCCTTGGGTGACCGCATGCGCGAGGAAATTCACGCGCTGTCGATGAAAACACTGACGCCGGATCAATGGCCGTAAACCCTGAAAACCTTGAGCCACAGAGGGTGCAGAGGACACAGAGAAAAACAATACTCAGAAACCGCGAATGAACGGATTCGCAGCTGATGTTCTCTGTGCTCTCTGTTTTCTCTGTGGCTAAAAAAAGATTTTGACCTTATGGACAAACTAGTCATCGAAGGCGGCATTCCGCTGAAAGGCGATGTCGCAATTTCCGGCGCCAAGAATGCCGCGCTGCCGATACTGACGGCAGCGTTGCTGACCGACGAGCCGTTGCATGTCGAGAACGTGCCGCATCTGCGCGACGTATCGACCATGCTCAATCTGCTGATGCAGATGGGTGTAACGACGGTGCTCGATGAAAAGGGCGGTGTTGAATTGCATGCTGCAAAAATCACCGAACCGGTGGCGCCGTACGAACTGGTCAAAACCATGCGCGCGTCGGTACTGGTGCTGGGGCCGCTGGTGGCGCGCCTGGGTGAGGCACGGGTATCGCTGCCGGGCGGTTGTGCGATCGGCCTGCGCCCGGTGGATCAGCATCTGAAAGGCTTGCAGGCGATGGGTGCGACCATCGAGATGACGCAGGGCTATATGATTGCCCGCGCCGAACGCTTGAAGGGCGCGCGCATCTGCATGGATCTGATTACCGTCACCGGCACCGAGAACCTGATGATGGCGGCAGCGCTGGCTGACGGCACGACGGTGATCGAAAATGCCGCGCGTGAGCCGGAGATTGTCGATCTTGCCGCTTGCCTGACGGCGATGGGTGCAAAAATCAGCGGTGCCGGCAGCGATGTCATCACAGTTGAGGGCGTCGAGCGTTTGCATGGTGCGCGTTATTCTGTGATGCCGGACCGTATAGAGACCGGGACATTCCTGGTGGCTGCCGCGGTCACGGGTGGCGATGTGCGTTTGACCGGCGCGCGTCCGAAGACGCTGGATGCCGTGCTCGACAAATTGCGCGAAGCCGGCGTGAAAATCGAAACCGGCGACGACTGGATTCACGTCAAAGCCAACGGCGCACTGAAGGCCGTCAATGTGCGCACGGCGCCTTATCCGGCGTTTCCGACCGACATGCAGGCACAGTTCATGGCGCTGAATTGCGTCGCGCAGGGTACTTCGCGTGTGGTCGAAACCATTTTTGAAAACCGGTTCATGCACGTGCAGGAAATGCAGCGCCTCGGCGCCGACATTGCGGTCGAAGGCAACACTGCAGTAATCAAGGGTGTTGCTTCGTTGAACGGGGCGACGGTGATGGCAACCGACCTGCGTGCTTCGGCGAGCCTTGTGATATCCGGGCTGGTGGCCTGCGGCACGACCACGGTCGAACGCATCTATCACCTGGACCGTGGTTACGAACGCATCGAGGAAAAACTGTCGCGGTTAGGCGCGCGCATCCGCCGCGAACGTTAATGCGGAATCAATTTAACTTATTGATTATATTTGATATTTACGTCGACAACTCGAGGTCGGCGGCGTAGGGGTTTTGCTGGTAGTGGAAGGGCACCGGGCCGTCGGGCAGACCGCGGATGAACTGCTTTACAAACGGGTCACTCGAGTTTTTTACTTCTTCCGTTGCGCCTTGGGCGACAACGGCACCGTCGGCGAGAAAATATACGTAGTCGATGGCTTTCAGCGATTCCTGCGCATCGTAGGACACAACGATCGAAGTCACGCCCAGCGCGTCGTTGAGTCGCCTAATCAGTTTGCCGACGACGTTGCAGGAAATCGGATCAAGACCGGCGAAGGGTTCGTCATACATGATCAGGTCCGGGTCCAGCGCGATGGCCCGCGCGAGTCCGACCCGGCGCACCATGCCGCCTGAACATTCCGAAGGCATCAGTTGTGCCGCGCCGCGCAGGCCGACGGCGTTGAGCTTCATCAGCACGAGGTCGTTGATCATGTCCTCGGGCAACTTGGTCTTCTCGCGCATCTGGAAAGCGATGTTTTCGAACACCGACAGATCGGTGAACAGACCGCCTTGCTGGAACTGCATGCCCATGCGCCGGCGCAATTTGTACAGCGCATCGCGGTCGAGGCTGTGGATGTCGTGGCCGAGCACGTTGACGGTGCCGCGTGACGGCCGCAACTGTGCGCCGATCAGCTGCATCAGCGTGGTTTTGCCGCAGCCACTGGCGCCCATGATGCCGACAACTTTGCCTTTGGGGATCGTCAGATTCACCGACTTGAAGATCTCGCGTTTTCCATAGGAGAACGCCAGGTCTTTGATTTCGACAACGTTTTCGGTGGACATGGCTGCGGGGGTGGCGGACATCGGGGAAAAGTGAAGGCGCAGTGTAACGCCTGGGGCGGGTTTCGTGAACCGTTCGCGCATCGGCCGATGCCGGTAATACGTTACAATTCATCACTTCCGTGCGCCTGCTGGCGCCTGTGTTTTTGCCTGTTTCTAGTCATTGTCCAGTCATGATCACCATTGCCCTGTCCAAGGGCCGCATTTTTGATGAAACCGTGCCGCTGCTGAAAGCCGCGGGTATCGTCACGCGCGAAAATCCCGAGACCTCGCGCAAGCTGATTCTTGAAACCAATCGTCGCAACGTGCGTGTGATCATTGTCCGTGCCACCGACGTGCCGACTTACGTCCAGTTCGGCGGCGCCGACATCGGCGTGGCCGGCAAGGACGTGCTCGATGAACATGGCGGCGATGGCCTGTACACGCCGCTGGACCTGAAAATCGCCAAGTGCCGGATGATGGTCGCGGTGCGCAAGGATTTTGATTACGCCAGCGCAGTGCGCCAGGGCGCGCGACTGAAGATTGCGACTAAATACGTGCAGACCGCGCGCGAACACTTTGCCGGCAAGGGTGTACATGTCGATCTGATCAAACTCTACGGCTCAATGGAGCTGGCGCCGCTGGTCGGGCTTGCCGATGCCATTGTTGATCTGGTCAGCACCGGCGGCACGCTGAAAGCGAACGGCCTGGTGGCGGTCGAGGAAATCGTACAGATCAGCTCGCGGCTGGTGGTCAACCAGGCGGCGCTGAAACTGAAGCGCGCGCAGCTGCAGCCGCTGATCGATACTTTTTCCCGTGCCGTCGGCTGATCATGCGCCGGCTCTCCACCACCCAGCCTGATTTCGAACAGCGCCTGGCCGAGTTGCTGGCCTTCGAGTCTGCGCAGGACCCGCAAGTTGATGTCACGGTCGCGGCGATTCTGGCCGATGTCAAAACCCGTGGCGATGCCGCGGTACTGGAATACACCGAGCGCTTCGATGGCGTGAAGGCCGATACCCTCGCTGCGCTGGAAATTCCCCAATCCGAATTGCAGGCGGCGCTGGCACGCATTCCTGCGGCGCGTCGCACCGCCCTGGAAGCCGCCGTCGCACGCGTGCGTGAGTACCACCAGCGGCAGCGCGCCGAGTCCTGGGGTTATACCGACAGCGATGGCAATGAACTCGGGCAGCAGATCACGGCGCTCGACCGTGCGGGGCTGTACGTGCCCGGCGGCAAGGCCGCCTATCCGTCGTCGGTGATCATGAATGCGGTGCCGGCCAAGGTGGCTGGTGTTGCCGAAGTGATCATGGTGGTGCCGACGCCGCGCAGCGAAAAAAATGATCTGGTGCTGGCAGCTGCGGCCATTTGCGGCGTGGACCGCGTGTTCACCATCGGCGGCGCACAGGCCGTGGCGGCGCTGGCCTACGGCACGGCGACGATTCCGCAGGTCGACAAGATCGTCGGGCCTGGCAACGCGTATGTCGCTGCAGCAAAGCGGCGCGTGTTCGGCGTGGTCGGCATCGACATGGTCGCCGGTCCTTCAGAGATTCTCGTGGTTTGCGACGGTAGCACCTACCCGGACTGGGTGGCGATGGATCTGTTTTCGCAGGCAGAGCACGATGAACTGGCGCAGGCGATCCTGCTGGCCCCGGATGCAAAGTATCTGGATGCGGTAGAGGCCAGCATTGCGAAACTCTTGCCCGACATGCCCCGCCGTGCGGTGATCGAGGCGTCGCTCGAGGGTCGCGGCGCGTTGATCCAGGTGCGCGATATCGACGAGGCCTGTGCGCTGGTCAATCGCATTGCGCCGGAACATCTGGAACTGTCGGTCGAGGACGCGCAGTTACTGCTGCCGAAGATCCGCCACGCCGGTGCGATCTTCATGGGGCGCTACACCTCTGAAGCGCTCGGCGACTACTGCGCCGGGCCCAACCACGTGTTGCCGACATCCCGTACGGCTCGTTTCTCTTCTCCACTGGGTGTCTACGATTTCCAGAAACGCTCCAGCGTGATCCGTGTATCCGCCGCGGGCGCAGAAAAACTCGGCCGCATTGCCGTCGAACTGGCGACCGGCGAGGGCCTGCCTGCACACGCCGCTTCGGCCGCGATGCGCCTGGATCGAGGCTGAGGTCGATATGAGTCGCTACTGGAGCAAGGTGGTGCAGGGGCTGACGCCCTATGTGCCGGGCGAACAGCCCAAGCTGCCTAACCTGATCAAGCTCAACACCAATGAAAGTCCGTACGGGCCGAGCCGCCGCGTGCTTGATGCAATGCGCGCCGAGATCGGCGAATCGCTGCGGCTCTATCCGGACCCTGCCAGCGACAAACTGCGCGCCGCGATTGCCAAACGTTACGAAGTGACGCCGGCTCATGTATTTGTCGGCAACGGTTCCGACGAAGTGCTGGCGCATGTGTTCCTCGGACTGCTGAAACACGACAAGCCGGTGCTGTTTCCGGACATCACCTACAGTTTTTATCCGGTGTATTGCGGCTTGTACGGCATTCCGTATGAGCCGGTACCTCTGAACCGGTCGTTCGAAATCGTGATCGATGATTACCTGCGGCCCAATGGGGGCATCATCTTTCCGAATCCCAATGCGCCGACGGGGCGGTTTGTGCCGGTGGCCGAGATCGACCGCCTGTTGCGCGCCAATACCGCTTCTGTCGTGGTGATCGACGAAGCCTATGTCGATTTCGGCGGCGAGTCGGTGGTGCCGCTGGTGCAGCGTTATCCGCAGTTACTGGTCACACACACCTTGTCGAAGTCGCGCGCGCTGGCCGGTTTGCGCGTCGGTTATGCGATCGGCCATCCCGACCTGATCGAGGCGCTGAACCGGGTCAAGGACAGTTTCAACTCCTATCCGCTGGACCGTTTTGCGCAGGCCGGCGCCGCTGCCGCTCTTGAAGACGATGCCTATTTCAAGGCGATGTGCGGCAAGGTCATGGTCACCAAGAAAAAGCTGGTGCAGGAGTTACAGGCACTGGGTTTCGAGGTTTTGCCGTCGGCAGCCAACTTCCTGTTCGCCCGCGTGCCGGGTCGCGACGGCGGCGAGATTGCCGCCAAACTGCGCGAACGCAGCATCATCGTCCGCCATTTCCGCAAACCGCTGCGTATCGCCGAGTTCATGCGCATCACCGTCGGTACTGATGAGCAATGCGCCGGGCTGGTGGAAGCGTTGCGTGAAATCCTCAAGCCCGCCTGAAGTGGCGGCGAGTCACCGCGAATTCGTTTATACTCTGTAATCAACAAGTTACCTAGATCCACAGGCAATCATGGCAAGGCAAGCGCAGATCAACCGCGACACCCAGGAAACGCAGATCAGCGTCAAGCTGAATCTCGACGGCAGCGGCCGCGCGAAACTCGCGAGCGGCATCCCTTTTCTCGACCACATGCTTGACCAGATTGCACGACACGGACTGGTTGATCTCGAGGTCAAGGCAAAGGGTGATCTGCACATCGACGCCCACCACACCGTTGAAGACATCGGCATCACGCTGGGTCAGGCCTTCGCCAAAGCGATCGGCGACAAGAAGGGCGTGCGCCGTTACGGCCACGCCTATGTGCCGCTGGACGAGGCGCTGTCGCGCGTGGTGATCGACCTCTCCGGCCGACCCGGACTGGAGATGAGCGGCAAATTTACGCGTGCGCGCGTCGGCGATTTTGATGTCGATCTGGTGCGCGAATTTTTCCAGGGCTTCGTTAACCACGCATTGGTGACGTTGCATCTCGATAACCTGAAGGGCGTCAACGCGCACCATCAGGTAGAGACGCTGTTCAAGGCCTTCGGCCGCGCGCTGCGCATGGCGGTGGAACTTGATCCACGGGTCAAGGGCGTGCCGTCCACCAAGGGAAAGTTATAGGCTTTCCGCGGCGGCGCTCGCGCCCCGGTCTCATCATCTGAATCGTTGACGCTCCCGATGACCATCGATATTGCAGTCATTGACTACGGCATGGGCAATCTGCGCTCCGTGTCCAAGGCCATTGAACACGTCGCGCCCGGCCGCAAGGTCGTGGTCACCAGCAACCCTGAGGAAGTTGCGGCTGCAGGTCGAGTGGTGTTCCCCGGTCAGGGCGCGATGCCGGATTGCATGCGCGAAATGGAGTCGCGCGGCCTGCGCCCGGCGCTGATTGAAGCGTCGCGCAGCAAACCCTTCCTCGGCATCTGCATCGGCCTGCAGATGCTGTTTGAGCACAGCGAGGAGGGCGATACGCCCGGCCTCGGCCTGCTGCCCGGCGTGGTGCGACGATTCCCGCAGGCGCGGATGGTCGGAGCGAAAGGCGAAAAGCTCAAGGTGCCGCATATGGGCTGGAACGAGGTCGAGCAGGCGATCCAACACCCGATGTGGGCGGGCATTCCGGATCGCAGCCGCTTTTATTTTGTCCACAGCTACTACCCGGAGCCCGCTGATGGGGCAATTGTGGCGGGCTGGAGCGCCTATCCCTTCCGATTTGCCTGTGCAGCGGCGCGCGGCAACCTGTTCGCGGTACAGTTCCACCCCGAGAAAAGCCATACGGCCGGCCTGCAATTACTCGCAAACTTTGTGGCGTGGCAACCGCAGGCGCTGTAGTATTATTCCGACCATTCCAATGCATTTGCAGATGACACCCTGATCCGGTTTTTCCGTCGCCCACTCATCTGACCAAACCCGGCTTCGCAATTCGTTTAATTCCATGCTGATCATTCCTGCCATCGATTTGAAGGACGGCAAGTGCGTGCGCCTGAAACAGGGCGACATGAACGATGCCACGATTTTTTCCGAAGACCCCGGTGCCATGGCCAAACAATGGCTGCCTCAGGGCGCGCGCCGCCTGCATGTTGTTGACCTCAACGGCGCCGTTGCCGGCAAGCCGAAGAACGAAGCGGCGATCCGCAGCATCGTCAAGTCACTCGGGACCGAACTGCCGATCCAGTTGGGCGGCGGCATCCGCGACCTCGACACCATCGAGGCCTATATCGATGCCGGCATCAGCTACATCATCATCGGTACCGCCGCGGTGAAGACCCCGGGTTTCCTGCAGGACGCCTGCACTGCATTCCAGGGCCACATCATCGTTGCGCTCGATGCCAAGGACGGCAAGGTTGCCGTCGACGGCTGGTCGAAAATGACCGGACATGATGTCATCGACCTCGCAAAAAAATTCGAGGACTACGGTGTTGAAGCGATCATTTACACCGATATCGGCCGCGACGGCATGTTGTCCGGCGTCAATATCGAAGCCACCGTCGCGCTGGCGCGTGAAATGACGGTGCCGATCATCGCCAGCGGCGGCATCACCGACCTCGAAGATGTCAAAAAGCTCTGCGCAGTCGAAGCCGAGGGCATCATGGGTGCCATCACCGGCCGCGCGGTTTACCAGGGCACGCTGAACTTCGGCGAAGCCCAGAAACTCGCCGATAAATTAACAAAGAAAAGCTGAGCCACAGAGGTCACAGAGTGCACAGAGTTTTCAGGTGTTGCGCCGTTCTCTGTGTTCTCTGTGACCTCTGTGGCTGATGTTTTATGGGCTTGGCCAAACGCATCATTCCCTGTCTCGACGTCACCGCCGGCCGCGTGGTCAAGGGTGTCAATTTCGTTGAACTGAAGGACGCCGGTGACCCGGTGGAGATCGCGCGCCGCTACGACGATCAGGGCGCCGACGAACTAACCTTCCTCGATATCACCGCCAGCAGCGACGACCGCGGGCTGATCCTCGGCATCATCGAAGCCGTGGCGGCGCAGGTGTTCATTCCGCTGACCGTCGGCGGCGGCGTGCGTGCGGTGGATGACGTGCGGCGCCTGCTCAATGCCGGCGCGGACAAGGTCAGCATCAATACCTCGGCCGTGCAGAACCCTCAACTGGTTGCCGATGCCAGCGGCCGTTACGGATCACAGTGCATTGTGGTTGCCGTCGATGCCAAACGGGTGCCGGGTGATGGGCCCTTGCGCTGGGAAGTCTTCACTCACGGCGGACGCAAAGCCACCGGACTGGATGCGTTGGAGTGGGGAAAAAAAATGCAGGCAATGGGTGCCGGAGAAATTCTGCTGACCAGCATGGATCGCGACGGCACGAAGGTGGGGTTTGACCTCGAGCTGACTCACGCTTTTTCATCGGCGCTGGATATTCCAATCATCGCCAGCGGCGGTGTCGGTAACCTCGACCATCTGGCAGAGGGCGTCACCATTGGCGGCGCCGACGCGGTTCTGGCGGCGAGCATTTTTCATTACGGTGAATACACCGTGCGCCAAGCGAAAGAACATATGGCGAAGCGCGGCATTGAAGTCCGCTTGTAGTCGTTAAAATAATTTATTAAAATCAATAAGTTATAAATTTCATCGAGGCATCCTCCGGGATGCGTCCGAGACCATGGATTCCGACTGGCTGAACCGCATAAACTGGAGCGCTGACGGGTTGATCCCGGTGGTGACGCAGGAGGCTGCCTCCGGCCGCGTGCTGACAGTGGCCTGGGCGAACCGCGAGGCCCTGCAACGCACGGCGGAAACCCTCGAGGCGCATTACTGGTCGCGCTCGCGCAAGAAGCTGTGGCACAAGGGTGAGGAGTCGGGGCATGTGCAGAAAGTGCTCGCGATACGCACCGACTGTGATCAGGACGTGGTGCTGTTCGAGGTGGAGCAGGTCGGCGGCATTGCCTGCCACACCGGGCGGCACAGCTGTTTTTTCCTGGAATTGCGAGACGGCAACTGGGTCGAAACCGATCCGGTATTGAAGGATCCGCAGTCGATTTACGGCAAATGACGGATTGAACAACATGGCAGACAAAGACATATTGCTGAAGCTGGGCGAGACCATTGCGGCGCGCAAAGGCGCGGACGCCGGCAGTTCATACGTCGCCAGCCTGATGGCCAAGGGGGAGGACGCCATCCTGCGCAAAGTGCTGGAAGAGGCGACAGAGACCCTGCTGGCCTCGAAGGAGGGTGATAAACTGCATGTCATCCGCGAAACGGCGGACCTCTGGTTTCACACTATGGTCCTGCTGGCTTGGCATGGCGTGGGGCCTGAAGAGGTGCTGGCTGAATTACAGCGCCGCGAAGGGTTGTCTGGTATCGCCGAGAAGGCTTCACGCAAATAGTATTTTCCGTAAAGAAATGCAAACCCCCGCTCATCTGAGCGGCTCAACAGGAGTGTGTTATGGGTTCATTCAGCATCTGGCACTGGTTGATTGTGTTGGTGGTCGTAGTCCTGATTTTCGGCACCAAGAAGCTGCGCAATGTCGGCTCCGATCTGGGCGGCGCGGTGAAGGGCTTCAAGGAAGGCATGAAGGGCGCCGAGGACAAGGCTGCTGAAATTCCCCCGTCGACCGGGCAGACCATCGACGCCGAAGTCCGCAAGGAAACGACGAAATCGTGAAACGTGCCGTCTGAGGCGTACGACGGCAGGCCGGGAATGATCCCAGCCTCTGCGTTGTTGCGTCCCGCATCACACCTTTCACCTTTCCTGTCCCATGTTTGACATCGGCTTCTCCGAATTGATGGTCATTGCCGTAGTGGCGCTGATCGTCATCGGTCCCGAGCGTTTGCCCAAGGTGGCGCGCACGGTCGGCCTGCTGTTTGGCCGCATGCAGCGTTACGTCAATGACGTCAAAGCCGACATCAATCGTGAAATGGCCCTCGACGAGTTGCGCAAGCTGCAGGCCAATATCCAGGACACTGCAAATTCTCTCGAACAGTCGATGAAGCAGGAAGTCGGTGCGGTGGAATCCGATCTCAACAAGATTGCCAGCGATACCCAGGCCGCGGTCGCACCGGAGGCTTCACCGGCAGAAACCGCTGAAGCCCTCGCCGCAGCAGAAGCCATGCCGCCGGCCGACACGGCCGCAACCGCCGCAACAGCCGGCGAGGTCAAGAAGGCCTGATCCGCCGGCGTGTATCCCTGATGACTGAAGACACCTTCATTTCCCACCTGATCGAATTGCGCGATCGCCTGCTGCGCGCGCTGATCGTGTTTGCCGTGGTGCTGCTGGCGCTGATCCCGTTCTCGGCAGAACTTTATGATCTGCTGGCGACGCCGATGATGAGTGCGCTGCCGGAAGGTTCGAAGATGATTGCCACCGGCGTGATCACGCCGT
>CAMAYE010000034.1 GCA_945862135.1 Bordetella parapertussis | reverse complement strand
CAAGGGCTGAAATGCCATCAATCCACCACGCAAAGCAGACCGCGGACGACGCGCGCCACGAGCAATGACGGCGACCCGGCCACTATCCCGGGTATAAACCTCGGCAACCAGGCTCGTTTCACGATAGGGATAGGTGTGCAGCAGATATCCCGGTTGCCCATCGCGGCGCGTTCGCTCAACCGCCATCACTCAACCCCGTAGCCAAGCGCCTGTGCTGGCCGAATAAATAATATATAACATATTGTTTTTATTGGAATTTTAATCAATACCGATACGCTTGAGCGTTGCCGCATCATCAGCCCAGCCCGACTTTACCTTGACCCAGACTTCCAGAAATACCTTGCCTCCGAACAATTTTTCCATGTCGCTGCGCGCCTGCGAGGCAATCTGCTTGAGTTTTTCCCCGCCTTTGCCGATGACAATCCCCTTTTGCCCGGCCTTGTCCACCAGAATGCCGGCATGGATGCGACGCAAGCCTTCGACGATTTCGAATTTTTCGATCTCTACCATCGTTGAATAAGGCAATTCTTCACCCAGCAAGCGGAACAGTTTTTCTCGCAACAACTCGGCCGCCAGAGTGCGTTCGCTGGCCGTGGTGATTTCGTCCTCACCATAAAGCCTTTCCCGGACCGGCAGGAATCCACGGATGACCTTAAGCAGATCATCAGCGCCGATGCCGGTTTTTGCGGACACCGGAACAATGGCGCGCGGATGGGCAAGTTCCTCGAGTTTTTGCATGAAAGGCAGCAATTCGTTCTTGTTGCCGACTTCGTCAATCTTGTTGACTGCAATGATCAGCGGCGCTCCATCCTGCAACAACGGCAGCACGGCCTGATCGCCCGCATTCAGATGCATCGCCGAAATCACCCACACCACTGCATCCACATCGACAACACTTCGCGAAACACTGCGGTTCATCATCCGGTTCAGGGCATTGCCGTGAAGGGTCTGAAACCCGGGCGTATCAACAAAAACGAACTGCGCATCGGGTTGAGTAACAATGCCGATGATCCGTTGACGGGTGGTCTGGGGACGCCGCGAAGTGATGCTAATTTTCTGACCCACCAGCCTGTTGAGCAAGGTCGATTTACCAACGTTAGGCTGGCCGACGATGGCGATATAGCCCGAGCGGTGTTCGGATTCATTACTCATGTTCGGATGGCCTGTTCGTATGCTTTTCGTGCAGCATCCTGCTCTGCAGCCCTGCGACTGACGCCCTGTCCCTCGGTACGGATACCACAGCCCTCGAGTGCGCACTGGACCTCGAAAGTTTGGGAATGTGCATGGCCGCGCGTGGCAAGGAGGGTATAAACCGGCAGCGCCATGGCTTTGCCCTGTGCAAATTCCTGGAGCAGGGTTTTGGGATCTTTTCCGCTGACTTTGGGATCAATGGCAGCAAGATCGCTGGCAAACAGTTTTCGTACTACCGCTTGCGCAGCCGCAAAACCAGCATCAAGAAGTGTGGCGCCAATCAGCGCTTCGACACAGTCTGCGAGAATTGAGGGACGCGCCGCGCCACCGCTTTTGACTTCCCCTTCCCCCAGACGCAAATGTTCTCCGAGCCGGAGTTCGAGCGCAATACGATGCAGTGAATGCTGATTCACCAGGTTGGCACGAAGACGCGAGAGCTCGCCTTCACTCAACTCCGGAAATTTCACATAAAGTTCCAGAGCGATCGCGCAGTTGACGATGCTGTCGCCCAAAAACTCCAGACGTTCGTTATGAGTCGCGCCGAATGAACGGTGCGTCAGCGCACGCTGCAGCAGGCCGGGCTGTTGAAAGCAATGGCCGATGCGTGCACTGACGATTTCCGGATCCACGGTTATCCGGGCGAAACCGGATCGCCCTATCGCTCGGACGTGGGTTTGAAATCCATGCATGCGCTGAGATTGTAAAACAGCGGAACACGCACGGAATATGCGGCACTGATGGTGAGCTTGCCGCCATCCTTGGATACCTCGAGATCTTCATATCCAATGACCTTGATGTTTTCAATCGTCGCACGGTTATTGAAGGCTGAATTGATTTCCCCACGGGTAGCCGCCTGCAATGAAGGCTCGGCAGCCATGGTGCGGAATATCTTCTGAATCGAATAAAACTCGGCGTAGGACGGGCCGATCTTGAAGCCAAGCAGAAGCATTGCCACGCCAATGAAAGCAAAAACAAGGAACCCTGTGATGGTAATGCCACGTTGTGCTTGCATAGAAAACTCCTCTTCCATATCAGTTGATCGATTGCCCGATGCGCTTCAGGTCATCGAAATTCCACCAGATCAGAAATGCCTTGCCGACAATATTGCGCTCAGGCACAAAACCCCAGTAGCGGCTGTCGCTGCTGCTGTCGCGATTGTCCCCCATCAGGAAATAATGCGCCGCAGGCACTTTGCAACGGAATCCCGAATCATTGTAGGCACAATTATCGCGGAAGGGAAAGCGCTGCACGCCCCCCAGTTGCACAGAAGGGGATTCCGCCTGATTCAGTATGGCGTGCCCGTGATCGCCCAGTTGCTCCTGGAAGCGCTTTGTCGAAACAAAATTGAGGCCGCCCTCGAGATAATTGAATTCACCATCCGGCTTCAGCGGCACTTCCTTGCCGTTGATGGTCAGGCGCTTGTTGGCATAGATGATGTCGTCGCCCGGAACACCAACCACACGCTTGATATAGTCCAGCGAAGGGTTTTCCGGAAAGCGGAACACCATCACCTCGCCCCGCTGTGGTTCATTAACCTCGACAAGTCGCGTATTGATCACCGGCAGGCGAATGCCGTAGGTAAATTTGTTCACCAGGATAAAGTCGCCGACCAGCAATGTCGGCAACATGGAGCCCGACGGTATCTTGAACGGCTCCACCAGAAAGGATCGCAGCACGAAGACTACGAGGATGACCGGGAAAAAACTCGCTGGATATTCGATCCACCAGGGCTGCGCCTGACCGGCCGGACGTCGCTTGCGGAAATAAACAGCCTCCGCCAGCCACACCACGCCGGTAATCAGCACCAGCACCACCATGATCAATGCGAAGTTCATGGGTTCTCGCTACCTTACTTGTCGACCTGCAGGATAGCGAGAAACGCTTCCTGCGGGATTTCCACGGTGCCGACCTGTTTCATGCGCTTCTTGCCGGCCTTCTGTTTTTCAAGCAGTTTCTTCTTGCGGGTGATGTCGCCGCCATAACACTTGGCCAGCACGTTCTTGCGCATGGCCTTTACAGTTTCACGGGCAATGATGTGGGCACCGATCGCCGCCTGAATGGCGATATCGAACATCTGTCGCGGAATCAGCTTGCGCATCCGCTCGGCCACGTCGCGGCCGCGGTACTGCGCATTGGCGCGATGGACGATCAGCGACAGCGCATCAACACGCTCGTTGTTGATCAGGATATCCAGCCGCACCAGGTCGCCGGCGCGGTATTCAAGAAAATCATAATCAAGTGAAGCGTAACCGCGGGATACTGATTTCAGACGATCAAAAAAGTCCATGACTACTTCGTTCAAGGGCAGCTCGTAAGTCAGCATGACCTGGCGTCCGAGGTATTGCATGTTTTTCTGCGCACCGCGTTTTTCCGTACAGAGCGTCATCACTGGGCCGACGTAATCGCCAGGCACAAGGATGGACGCCGTGATCATCGGCTCGCGAATTTCAGCAATCTGCGACACATCAGGCAAACGCGACGGATTTTCGATTTCCATCACAGTGCCGTCGCGCAGGGCAACCTGATAGACCACGGTCGGTGCCGTGGTGATCAACGACATGCCGTATTCGCGCTCGAGTCGCTCCTGCACGATGTCCATGTGCAGCAGGCCGAGGAAGCCGCAACGGAAACCAAACCCCAGCGCCTGAGACGATTCCGGCTCGAAGCGCAGGGAGGAATCGTTCAGATGCAGCTTTTCCAGCGCGTCCCTGAGTCCTTCGTATTCATTCGACTCGACAGGATAAAGCCCGGCAAAAACCTGCGGCTTGATTTCCTTGAAACCTGGTAACGGCTCTGTAGCCGGACGGTTGAGCAAGGTAATGGTGTCGCCAACCTTGGCGGCCTTCAGCTCCTTGATTCCGGCGATGACAAAACCCACCTCTCCCGCCGAAAGCCTTTCTCTGGCCTGCGATTTGGGGGTAAAAACGCCGACCTGCTCACAAAGAAAATTACCGGCGCTGGCCATCAGCAGGATGCGGTCCTTCGGCTTCAGTTCACCGTCAATGACACGCACCAGCATCACAACGCCGACATAATTATCGAACCAGGAATCGATGATCAGGGCCTTAAGGGGTGCAGCCGGATCACCTTTGGGCGGCGGCATCTGGTGCACAACCGCTTCCAGGATCTCGGTAATACCCTCTCCCGTTTTGGCGCTGACACGCACAGCATCTTTGGCCGGAATGCCGATGATGTCTTCGATCTCGGCCGCAACACGCTCCGGCTCTACCTGAGGAAGATCCATCTTGTTCAGGACCGGGATCACCTCGACGCCCAACTCGATCGCGGTGTAGCAGTTGGCCACTGTCTGCGCTTCAACACCCTGAGAGGCATCGACGACCAGCAATGCGCCTTCGCATGCCGACAACGAGCGTGAAACCTCATAGGAAAAATCGACATGCCCCGGCGTATCAATCAGGTTTAACTGGTAAACCTTGCCATCCAGAGACTTGTAATTCAGTGCCGCGGTCTGCGCCTTGATGGTAATCCCGCGCTCTTTCTCGAGGTCCATTGAATCAAGAACCTGCGATTCCATTTCCCGGTCTGAAAGACCGCCACAATGCTGAATGAACCGGTCGGCGAGCGTCGACTTGCCGTGGTCAATGTGGGCGATGATGGAAAAATTGCGAATGTGCTGCATCAGGATGAATTGCCCAGAAAAAGGGGCACCCAGGATTTTCCGGAGTGCCCCGTTCCGATCGTAAGACCGTGTATTTTAGCGGATTTTTAGCAAGTAATCAGTAACAGCGACACTGTCCAGGTGGTAATGGCAGAGTTCCCGGTCGCCATGCATCAGGACCGGCACCCATTCGCCGAAACGCTGCTCAAGCACAGGATCACTGTCGATATCAATCACGGTCAGCTCAAAGGGAAGGCCGGACTGCAAGGATTGCAGTCCGGACAGCATGTCATCACAAAGGTGGCACCAAGTCCGGCTGTAAAGCGTCAGCGCCGGACCGGATGGGTCAGCCATTGCCGTCAAGGCGTAGCGGGATATAGAGTGAATTGCCACCTCGACGCACCAGCAAGGCCACGATACGCCCCTTGTCGAAGCTGCCCATCAACTGGCGGAACTGTTCGACGGTCTTCACATCCTGATTGTTGACCGCCAGGATGACGTCGCCGCGGCGCAGACCGGCACGGGCAGCAGCACCCTGCACATTGTCGACAAATACGCCGCCCTCGACCTTGAGTTCCCTGCGCTGTGCATCAGTCAGATCCGTTACCCCCATGCCAAACTGGGCAGCAACAGGCGGTTGCGGTTTTCCGCTGCGCGCCTGCCTGCCAGTCCGGTCATCGTTGAGCTCGGCCACGACAACCTGCAAATCGCGGGCAGCCTTATTGCGCCAGACCTGGATGGCGACCTTGCTGCCCGGCTTGGTGTTACCCACAACGCGGGGCAGATCTTCGGATGAATTGACCGGCTTGCCGTCGAAACGGAGGATCACATCACCGGCTTCGATGCCAGCCTTGTCGGCAGGACCGCCCTTTTCCACCGAATTGACCAGCGCACCCTGCGGTCTGGAAAGACCAAATCCGTCAGCGAGTTCCTTGGTGACTTGCTGGATGACAACGCCGATACGGCCGCGCGTGACTTTGCCTGTTGCCTTCAGTTGCTGGGCAATATCATTAGCTACATCAATTGGAATGGCGAATGACAGCCCCATGAATCCGCCGGTACGGCTGTAGATTTGGGAATTGATTCCGACGACTTCACCACGCAGATTGAACAGCGGACCGCCGGAATTACCTGGATTGACGGCCACATCGGTCTGGATGAACGGCACGAAATTCTCTTGCGGCAGGGATCGCCCCTTGGCGCTGACGATGCCGGCTGTCACGGTGTTGTCGAATCCGAAAGGAGAACCAATCGCCACGACCCACTCCCCCACCTTGAGTTTTCCAGGGTCACCGAAACGGACGGTTGGCAGGTTGCTGGAGTCGATCTTGATCAGTGCAACGTCGGTGCGCTTGTCGGCACCGATGACTTTGGCCTTGAATTCGCGCTTGTCAGTCAGACGGACAGTCACTTCCTCGGCGCTGTCGATCACATGCGCGTTGGTGAGAATGAAGCCGTCGGCCGATATGATGAAACCAGAACCCAGCGATTGCGGCTGGAACTCGCGCGGCCCTTGATTCGGGGCGAAGCGCCGGAAAAATTCGAAAAACGGATCGTTTTCATCGAGTTGCGGCAACTGTTGCGAGAGCGTGCTGCGCGCGGCTTGAGTCGTACTGATGTTAACGACAGCCGCGCCCTGTTTTTCAACCAGCTCCGTAAAATCGGGCAGTTGTGCTGACAGCTGCAGAGGAATCAGCAGAGACAACGCCAGAATCAAATGTCTGAACATGTTGACCTTTCGGGGAAGTGCATTTGAGATGTAGCGAACAGTGGAAGAGCTTGAACCCGCAGACCTTATCGCTGCGCTGCAGTAGCTGCCCTGGGTTCGATCGATCGCGCCAGCTGCATAACCGTTTCTGCAGGAGTTTCCCCGAGAACGGTAACGGTATAACCAGCGACCGGGCGCGTATAAATATGCACCGCGCCTTGATGACGCAAAGCAGGCTTTCTGTCCGCCTTGCTGCCGGGCTCTATGAACACTGAAATAGCCGCAAGTCCGTCGGAGTAGACAATGTGCGACATGGTGCCGCTTTTGCCAGGCATGGAGCGTCGCAATTCCATGAGTTTGGTAAACCCTGCGGGCTGGTTTTGCGCCACCCAGCCGGAGTCGCCGCTGTCAGCGGCAGTCATCGCAGTACGGTCTATCCGCCAGTTCTGCTTGGTACTGATTGCGGCATATTTGGATCGCACCAATTCCCGCCTGAAACCACCGCCAATCTCCAGCGTGGAAAATGAAAATGCTTCCAACACTTCATTTTTGTCATTGAGCGTACGGGCTCGCAACGGCAAGCCCGTCTTCACATCGGCACAGAAACGTCGGGCATAGCGCAGATTATCCTTGGGCAATAGCGCAACCCATTGGCACTCGAACCCGGCTACGCGATCCGTTGATTCCTTGACGACACGGTAATGCTGCGCAAGATCCTTGATCTGCTCAAGACGCACCGGAAACTGGCGTGAGCCGCGCGGATCGATCAGCACCGTTTTGTTCCCAGGGAGATAACAAGTCACTTGATCATTGGTACGAATGACCTCTCGCGCCGGTCCGTCTAGGGTTTCCAGCCGCTCGAGAACACCGCCAGCCGGATTGACGAAATGCGCAATCCGGGAGGTTTCCGACTGCCCGCCGTGATTGAATACAAAAGTACCCGAGTAATTGGTGGTATGACTTGCGGTCGCCATTTTCTCCAGCATGGCCAGACCATCGTGGCTGCTTTCAGAAGCCAGCGCAGTCGCTGGCAGCAATCCGCACAGCAAAATCCAGCAAACTTTCATCGATGATTACCGGCCAGCCGCTGGTGATACTGAAATGGTGCGGATATAAGGTGCCACGCCTTGGAGTCCACTACTGGGCGACACCCCCTGATGCGCCAGAAAATATTCGTTCATCTGGTCGCCGCTGGGGGAACTGACCAGCTGCGGGTCTGCAGCCTGGACTGATGGTGCAGTCGGAACCGCCTTGGCCAATTCGACTTGAGGATTGATCACGGGACCCGTTGAAAAAGCCATCCAACCGACTACCGCAATGGCCGAGACCGATGCCGCGGCTGACAAAGCATAAGTGAAGGTTTTTCCCGGTTTCACAACGCGCCGTGGTGCAAGCACGGTGGGTTCATTTTGCAAAGCCGCAGAAACACGACCTGCGACACTGATCCCAAATGGCTGACCGCGCATGGTGTCGCCGATCAGATGATAGGTTTCCCAATTCTCCCTGGCCTCCGGCGTGTCATTCAGCCGGCGTAAAGCCTGGCTGGAATCTTGGTCCGAAAGTTCACCGTCCATCAAAGCTGATATCTGTTCCATCTCACCATCTCCTGTCCTTGCTGGTGCCCAACAAGGGTCTCAACTTGCCCGCCACAGCTTCGCGAGCCCTGAAAATCCTTGATCGGACAGTGCCCACAGGGCATTGCATGATCTCGGCGATTTCTTCGTAACTCAATCCTTCAATTTCACGAAGGGTCAGTGCTGTCCTTAACTCCTCTGGCAGTTCCAGAAGGGTTTGGTTCACCGTTTCCCCAACCTGCTTGCTCATCAACTGATTTTCCGGGGTATTCAGATCCCGCAGCTGCTCGCCAGCTTCAGTCGACTCCGCTTCTTCCGCATCCAGATCGGTACTGGTCGGCGCACGCCGCCCCATGGCCACTAGATAGTTTTTCGCGGTATTGATGCCAATTCGATACAGCCACGTGTAAAAGGCACTTTCTCCACGAAAACCCGGAAGGGCGCGGTAAGCTTTGATAAAAGCCTCCTGCGTCACATCCTCGACCTCACTCGGATCCCGAATAAAGCGCGATAGCAACCTCCCCAGCTTTCGCTGGTATTTACTGACCAGCAGGTCGAATGCGCGTTTGTCACCACTTTGCACGCGCTCTACCAGCTGCTGATCGACTTCGCGATCACTCATTAATTGTTATCCGGTCCCTACGCTGCAGCGGTTACGTTATCCGGCAGGCAAAACGCACTGACCGGCGCAGCAGTATAACTGCACCGTGAACCGTAAGAAACGTGCCGCTAAAGCGTCATTGCAAAGACCGGAAACCTCTGATTTAGTTCAAACATCCACAATTTTCCATGATGTGACACTCAGTGGAAGCGACCCGCCGTTACCGGCCCTCTCCAGGCAAAACGATCCAGCAAGCGGAAAACAAGCTCCATAAGTAGTGCCAAAACGGCGGCCGGGATCGCTCCCGCCAGCATCAGGTCACGGTCATTTACGGCAAGACCGGCAACGATCCGTTCACCGTAGCCGCCTGCACCGATAAATGCCGCGATAGTGGCCGTGCCGACGTTGATCACCGCAGCAGTCTTGATGCCGGCCAGCAGGCCGGGCAGCGCCAGCGGCATTTCAATCAATCGCAGACATTGCGGGGCGTCCAAACCAAGGGCTCGCCCCGCATCCAGCATGCCTTTGCCGACCCCGTTAAGGGCGGACTCGGTGCTGCGCACAATGGGCAGCAAGGCATAAAAAAACAGGGCCAAGATGGCGGGCAGTGCACCAATCTGGCCTAAAAGCGCAATCAGAAATGCCAGCAAGGCCAAGCTGGGAATGGTCTGCAAAATGCCAACACCTGGAATGATCCAGCGCCCGGCCGGCGGACAACGTTGCGCCCAGACGCCTAGCGGCATTCCGACAAGAATACTCAACAATAAGGAGCTAAAAACCAGCAGCAAGTGTTGCACTGTCAAGCGCACAAGATCCGGCCCAAACAACCTGTCCACCAAGGATGACCTGGGAGCTTCAGCAACACCCGTTGCCCGGTCAAGCCACTGATTCGCAACCACTGAGAAACTCCGGCCTTCCAGTTCCACTGCAGCATTCATGTTGCGAACGGTCTCTACTGACATCGACCCCTGCAATCGCTCCAGCGCAGCCCAAGCCACAGGATGGCGCTGGGGAAGATCCATCCTGTAAATCAGCAAGGCCTCATAAGCCGGAAAGACGCCTTGATTGTCACGGAGTATCCGGAGTTTTTGTTCATTGATTTTCGGATCGGTGGTGTAAACATCGATGACATCGACCTGATCCCGTGCAAGCGCCTCATAGGCAAGTCCGTGCTCAAGGCTGCGGATTTGCAATGCATCTAATTCATAGGCCGCACGTAATTTTGGCCAGCCATCCCGCCGGCTCAGAAATTCCGGGGACAGGCCGGCGCGCAAACCCTGCGCAACGCGCAGATCACCAATGTCCTTGTAGCCCGATTGATCGGCCTTGCGCTCAGGCATCGCCAGCGCATAGGCATTTTCGAAACCCAAAAAAACGCCTGCAGCCAATCCGTGTTCTGCCAATCGCCGATTCAATTCCGCCAACGGAGGCACCGACGCCAGCCCGAGCAATTCGAGCGCGACAGTTCCGGTGTAGTCGGGATACAGATCAATCGAACCGCTTTTCAGCGCAGAAAACAGGATGGCTGAGTTACCCAGCCCGGGGCGATGCTCAACATTGTCGAGCCCCGTTCGTCGCGCGGTGCCGACAAGAATTTCTCCCAGAATGTACGATTCCGTGAAGCGCTTCGAGCCGATACGCAACGGATCAGCGGCCCAGACCGGAAGGGATGCAACAATCTGCAGCAGAATGAGCACTGCAGCAGCGACCATCAAGGCCAGCAATTGGGATTTGGAGCCTGTTGCATCGCATCGTTGCATGGCTTGAAGATGTTAGCATGTGACCTGCACGCCAACTGTGAATTAGCGCGACCCAACACACTGGATATGTCATGACCGCACGCGATACCAAACTCGATTCCTACTGGATGCCTTTCACCGCCAACCGGGCCTTCAAGCAGGCACCACGCATGCTGGTGGCAGCCAAAGACATGCATTATTCAACTGACGACGGCCGCCAGATCCTCGATGGCACCTCCGGCCTGTGGTGTGTCAATGCCGGTCATTGCCGCCCGCGAATCGTCGAAGCCATACAGAAACAGGTCGCCACGATGGACTACGCGCCGGCGTTCCAGATGGGGCATCCCGATGCCTTCCGTGTCGCCGAGCGGCTGGCTGCCATGGCGCCGGGCGACCTCGATCACGTGTTCTATTGCAACTCCGGCTCCGAAGGCGTCGACACCGCATTAAAGATCGCACTCGCCTACCATCGGGCGCGCGGCGAAGGTCACCGCAACGTCCTGATCGGTCGTGAACGCGGGTATCACGGCGCCGGCTTCGGCGGCATTTCGGTCGGGGGCATCCCGGCCAACCGCAAGGTCTACGGCAACATGCTGTTCCGTGTCGACCACATGGCGCATACGCACAACCTGAAGGAAAACGCCTTCAGTCGCGGTCAGCCGGCCTGGGGCGCACATCTTGCGGATGAACTCGAAACACGCATCGTGCCGCTGCACGATGCCAGCAACATCGCAGCCGTCATTGTCGAACCGCTTGCCGGTTCCACCGGCGTATTGGTCCCGCCCAAGGGTTATCTCGAACGCCTGCGCCAGATCTGCGACAAATACGGCCTGCTGCTGATATTCGATGAAGTCATCACCGGTTTCGGCCGCACCGGCCCCTGCTTTGCCGCTGATGCGGTTGGCGTAGTGCCGGACATGATGATCGTCGCCAAGGGGCTGACCAACGGTACCGTGCCGATGGGCGCGGTCATCGTGCGTCGCGATATTTACGAAACCGTGGTCAATAACGCGCCGGCCGGAATGGTCGAACTGTTCCATGGTTATACCTACTCCGGCCATCCGCTGGCAACGGCCGCGGCACTGGCCAGCCTGGATACCTTCGAAGAAGAAGGTTTGTATCAGCGCGGCCAGGAACTGGCGCCCTATTTCGAACAGGCTGTGCAATCGCTGCGCGAAATGCCCAATGTCATCGACGTGCGTAATATGGGCATGGTCGCCGGCATTGAACTTGAAGCGCGTCCCGGTGCGCCGACCGCGCGCGCTTTCGAAACTTTCCTCAAGTGTTATGAAAAAGGCGTGTTGATCCGCACCACAGGCGACATCATTGCCCTCTCGCCGCCACTGATCATCAGCAAGGCGCAGATCGATGAACTGGTCGGCACATTGGCTGATGCGCTGCGCGAAGTTGGGCGGAACGGTTAAAAGTTATTTATAAACAATAACTTAATTACAATACATACATAAAAATGGGCAGCCGAGGCTGCCCATTTTTATTACTGCGGGATATACTTCGTCAGGCAGTGACGCAACCAGGCCGCCGTCAGTTTTTCCTGGGTCGAGTTCTGTTTCAGCCGCTGATCCAGCGCCGGCCAGTCGACATGATCCAGTTCCTGATCCTGATTGAAGCAGGAGAACACGTAACTCTTCTTGCCAGTCTTGGGATCAACATGCGGTTGCAGGCACTGGGCACAGATCTCTTTCATCATGCACTGCATCGGCGAATTGATGGAGCCGACAGCGTGATGGCATTCCTTAAGATGCGGCTTGAGGATTTCATGCCGCGCCCTGGCCACCGCCGCCATCATCTTGTCCGAGCCGATGGCGATAATGCGGTCGGCATCACTGAACGGAATTGCCTGCTCGCCGAGAGCACCCGAGGCATAACTCTTCATCGCCTGCACGATATTGCCGACGAAGGTGCGATCAGACGGACGCGAAGGTTTGAACCCCGGCTGTTCATCACAGCACCAGATCACCACATCGCTGGCGGCTTCGATGTTTTCCACATGGTAACGGTCGGCCATTGATTTGTAGCCGGCAAAATAAAGCACCTTGCTGCCCGCCTGGCGCATGGCCTGGCCAATGGAAAACAACACGGCATTGCCCAAGCCGCCGCCAACCAGCACGACGGTCTCGCCAGATGTGATTTCGGTCGGTGCACCGGTCGGCCCCATCAGGATCACCGGTTCGCCCGGTTTGAGTTCCATGCACAGGTTGCTCGAGCCGCCCATTTCCAGAACGATGGTCGACAGCAGACCTTTCTCACGATCGACCCAGGCGCCGGTCAGCGCCAGACCTTCCATCGCCAGTGTGCTGCCCTGCGACTTCTGCGCACGGGCTTCGAAATTCTGCAGCCGATAAAACTGCCCAGGCTGGAAGCGCCGCGCGGCCAGCGGCGCCTTGATGATCACCTCGACAATGGTCGGCGTCAGGCGCTTCACCTCATGCACGGTAGCGCGCAATTCACCCTGCAGCTTGGCCAGGAAGCCGGCGTCATCGGTTTTCGCAGCGGGCTGGATTTTTTCCAGCACTTTGCTCACCACCGGATAACCCTGCTTCGCACTGCCGACCGCTTTGACCACATTACCGAAGAACGACGGATGCACATCGCCGAAAAAGCTGATGCAGCGGCCGTCGTCGCGTTTCGACAGCAGCACATTGATCGCGTTGGGTTTGGAAATGGATTTTTCGGCAGCGATGGGTTGGCCGCTTTCATCACAGGCGCGGAAGTAACGGCCGTCGAGCACAAAATGATCGGCGTCTTCACGCGCCAGCACGGTATTCGGTTGCGTGCCTGCGGCAATCAGCACGGCTTTTGCCGGCATCACTGCCTGACCGGCATCTTTCCACTCGCCATCTTCGCCCTTGGTTTGTACCGCCACCTTGAGCCCGCTGGCATGGCCGTATTGATCGGTCTCAATGGCCAGCGGCGTCAGACATTCGGCGAAAGTGATGCCTTCTTCCAGTGCTTTGTCGATTTCCTCGTGGTTCAGCGTGTAGGACGGACTGTCGACCATACGCTTACGATAGGCAATGGTCGCGCCGCCCCAGGACTGCAATAACTGCAAGACACGCGCTTCACGGCCTTCCTTGGCGGCTGCGGCACGCTCGTCGCGTATTGCCCGTGCATGCGCAATGAATTCTTCGGCAATGCCGCGTTCCTCCGGTGCCCAGGTGATGCGCGTTCCGGCCTCACCAAGTTTGGCAACCAGGGTTTCATGACGCTTGAGGAATTTCTCGACTTGCAACGGGTAATAGGCCAGCGATTCGGTCGCCGTGTCGATCGCCGTCAGCCCGCCACCAATGACCACCACCGGCAAACGCAGTTGCATATTGGCAATGGAATCATCCTTGGCCGCGCCGGTCAGTTGCAGCGCCATCAGGAAATCCGAAGCCGTGCGTACGCCACGGGCCAATCCGTTGGGCATGTCGAGCACCGTAGGACGTCCGGCGCCGATGGCCAGTGCGATGTGGTCAAACCCCAGCTCGAACGCGTCTTCAGCCGTCACCGTGCCGCCGAAGCGCACGCCACCAATGAGCGAGAATTGCTCACGACGCTCAAGCAGCAAACGTATGATTTTTAAGAAGTTTTTATCCCAACGCACGGTTATGCCGTATTCGGCAACGCCGCCGAAGCCAGCCATCGCCCGTGTATCCAGCGATTCATACAGATCGCGGATGTCGCGGATCGGCTGGAACGGCACCCGCTTGCCCGCGCCATCAACACCGGACAGCGCCGGCGGCAAGGGCTCGATTTTCAGGCCGTCAATGCCGACCACCGTGTGGCCGTCGTTCATCAGGAAATGCGACAGCGAAAAACCTGCGGGCCCCATGCCGGCGACCATGATCCGTTTCCCGGACGGGGCTTTGGGATAAGGATTGCGCAGGTTCAGCGGATTCCAGCGTGTCAGCAGACTGTAGATTTCAAAGCCCCACGGCAATTCGAGCACATCTTTCAGCGTGCGCGTTTCGGCCTGCGGGATATCAACCGGTTCCTGCTTCTGATAAATGCAGGCTTTCATGCAATCGTTGCAGATGCGGTGACCGGTCGCCGCCGCCATCGGGTTATCGATGGCAATGATGGCCAATGCACCGATGGCCAGACCCTCAGTCTTCGCCTTGTGGAATTCTGAAATTTTTTCTTCGAGCGGGCACCCGGCCAGCGTGATGCCGAACGGGGATTTTTTGAAGGATTGTGCGCCACGTCCGCTCGCACCCTTCTCCTTCAGCCCTTTTGAGCAGGAGTCCTTGCCCTGTTCGTGACACCAGATGCAGTAATTCGCTTCGTCCAGTGCTCCGGTCAGGTCCGTACCCTTGTCCGTCAGTTTGAACCCGGCACGCTGGCGCAGGCGCGACACGTCAAAGCGGTGCTCGGTATAACCCTTGGTCGTGTTGACCTGCGATGGAACCAGATTCTGAAAATCCAGTTTATGCGGTGACTTGAACAGCACGCCGTCGTGATGCCGCGCATGACCGGCTTCAGTGTGGGATGCCCAGGCAGCGTATTGCAACGCGAGATCAAGCGCCTCCGCATGGCCTGCTTCATTCTGCTGCCATTGCGTAACATGATTTGCAAAAACCAGTTCAGTCAAAGGCTCACCGAACAGGGCTTCTAGTTTGCGTCCCACTGCGGTGCCGTCAATACCTGCTGCGGCATCGGCCTTGTACTTGTGCATGGCCTTGCGCTGAACAAACAGGCGTTTGATGCTGTAAAGCGGTGCCAGTTTGTGGTGTTGTGCGGACAGCGCCCTAACCTCGGTTTCAATGTTGAACAACTGGCCAATGAAATCATCAAGATGCGGCGCCAACGCGAGCAGCAATTCGGATTCCACTTTTGCCGCAATCGGTTCGGCTGCTTTGCGTGCCGCGAGCAACTGGCCATGCAGCGCGGCATCGGCCTGCGCCAATTCGCGTAAAAAAACCTGATCCAATCGAACCAGACCATCGCGGCGATAAAAATCATCGAATGAAAACTCGAATTTCAGGTTGGCAGCAGTGCTCACGGTGATCCGGGGAAAAGACAAAGGGGAAATTATATCAACTGGGGTATCCATGGCTTGTCGCAAAGGGTTATTTGCTTAGCGCCAGCGGCGATAATGGGCGCGGCGGCATGCAATAATCGGGCATCAAATGGATTTGATTCGCGATGACGCAGATTCAGAACAAAGTGCTGGTATGGATCGTGCTGGCAATCCTGGCCGCGGGCCTGACTTTTGCCACATTCCGTGGTTACCTGAGCCCCGAACTGCTGCTCGGATTTGCCAATTCGTTTTCCTGTTGAAAACCGGCAACTGACCGACTGCCCGCCGGCAATTCGCGCAGATACGCGAATGGATACAAACCCCGGTTGTGGCCGTCATCAAAGCTAAAGCGCAGTGCATTCGGGCCATAGGGTTCCACCACATCCAGGCAGATGCCCGCTTCAGCAATCACCATTTTCCCGGCTTTCTTCGCCGCAAGGCAATGCGCACACCGGCAGGCCTCACGCAGCAGCCTGTGCGGCATGACAGCAGTGACGCCGTCTGACCAAGCGATTTCCAGCCAGCGGCCATCGCGATGATTGCGGATTTCCAAAGGGCGTAATTCGACAGGCATACCGGTTATACGATTTCCTCGACGCCGCGCGGACCGACTTCCACACCAAAGCCGCTGAGCCCGCCATCTTTCAGTTCCGACCCCATAGCCGCCAGTGACTCTTCGCGAATCAAGGCTTTTAACTGTTGCACCAGTCCGATAAATTCCGGCGTGTACGTCATTTCGGGCGTGCGCGGGCGCGGCAACGGCACCTTGATCTCGGCCTTGATGCGCCCAGGTCGCGCCGTCATGACATAGATCTTGTCCGACAGAAATATCGACTCGTCGATGTCGTGAGTCACAAACAGCACAGAAATGCGGAACTGCTGCCACATATTGGTGAGGATTTCCTGCATCACCACCCTGGTCTGTGCATCCAGCGCGCCAAAGGGTTCGTCCATCAGCAGCACCTGCGGACTGGTAGCCAGTGCGCGCACAATGCCGACGCGCTGCTTCATACCGCCTGAAAGCTGGTCCGGATAATGATTTTCGAAAGCCAGCAGGCCGGCCAGCCCGAGCAGTGTCCGCGCCTGCGGCACCCGTTGTGCAGACGGCACACCTTTCATTTTCAGCCCGAACTCCACATTTTTGCGAACTGACAGCCAAGGAAACAGCGAGTACTGCTGGAACACCACGCCGCGATCGGAACCCGGCCCCCTGATCGGAGCACCGTCCAGCAGTGCATCTCCTGAAGTCGCTTTTACAAAACCGGCCACGATATTGAGCAGCGTCGATTTGCCGCAACCCGATGGGCCAATCAGGGAAACAAACTCGCCGGGTTTTACATCCATGCTCACTGAACTCACCGCCTCGACGGTATTGCCCCCGGCGTTAAACACCACACCGAGATCCTTGATGGTGATCGCTCCCCTGGACTGCTCGCTCATTTTTTCCCCGCGCTGGCAAAAGTTGACCAAGGCATCAGCAGTCTGCCGATGATCTGGATGACGCCGCTGCAAACCAGACCCAGCACGCCGATTGTGATCATGCCCAGCCCGATCTCCGAATAACTGACCAGCGAATAGGCTTCCCAGGTGAAATACCCGACGCCGAACTGCCCGGAGATCATCTCCGCCGCGATCAACGACACCCAGGCCACACCCATGCCGACCGAGAAGCCGGTGAAGATGTGCGGCATTGCGCCGGGGAGGATCACGTTGGCAAAAAGGCGGAATTCGTTCGCGCCAAGGCTGCGCGCTGCACGAATCAGCACCGGATCGATGGAATGCACACCATGGATGGTATTGATCAGAATCGGGAAGAAGGAGCCGAGGAAAGTGATGAAGACGATGCTCACCTCATTGGTCGGCCACAGCATGATGGCCATCGGCACCCAGGCAATTGCCGGAATCGGCCGCAACACCTCACAGATCGGAAACAGCAGGTCGCGCATCACACGATAGCGCCCGATCAGCAGCCCCAGCAGGGAACCCAGCACCACCGCGATCGAAAAGCCGGTCAGGATGCGGCGCACGCTGATGCCGATATTGACCAGGAATTTCCCCGACTGGTTGACCTCCGTCACCTTCTGCAGCACTTCCGCCGGCGTCGGCACATTGGTGAAGCGGATGTAGAACTCAAGCTTGTAACGCGTTCCGACATACCAGATGCCCAGCAGGATCCCGATGGAAACCGCCCACAACACCATGCTCACGCCATTGCTGCGCAACCACAGCAGCGCCGGATTCCGTGCGGCCGGAGGTTGCACCGCCAGCGGCGGCCTGATGATGGCCGCCGCCACCGGCGCCTGAGGGGCGTTCTCACGGCCCTCTTCATCCGGAACTCCATTCTTGCGCAATGCCTGCACGGTACTCATTACCCGGCTCCCGTTTGCCGATTATTTGCCGAGGTTCGCCGCTGCCAGCGCTTCAGCATAGGTCGCCAGTTTGCCGCCGCCCTTGGCGACATGCGCCTCTGCGTCCTTCTTCAGCAGGAAAGGCACGATCTGCGGTTTTTTCGGATCGGTTGCATTCACCGCGTAAAACGCCTTGTCGGCAAACAGCTTGATGCCCAGCGACTTGTCGAAGACATAAGCCACGTTGATTTTCTTTCCTTCGCCTTGATACTTCCGGATGCCGGCCAAGGTGCAAAGGGCCGAACTGTAAGGCTCGATATTGCCGCCGGCCACCCAGATCTCGCCGGCTTCGCGCGGCTGCTTGATCGGTGCGTTGCACAGGGCGTCCTGACCGCTGATTTCATATCCTGAGAACGATGCCTTCTGCTTGTCGTAGTCGAGCTTTAGTTCCGTGAATGCCTGCTTCAGATAGCTTTCATTGACCCAGGCCTTGGCGTCAAACTCTTTGACCCGGCCCATCTTCTGCAGCACGCCGTGAACCACGCCGAGGGTTTCCACCCATTTCGGCTTGATCGTCGGATCCAGCGTGTGCACGCCACTGGGTCCGAGGAAGATATAGGCCACTTCCTTCTCGATCTTGGTCCATTCCTCGATTTTCTCCATTGCCAGCTTCGGATTTTTGCGCACCCAGTCATTGGCCTCCATCAGCGCCTTGATGTAGGCCACGATGATTTCCGGATATTTTTCGCCAAAATCCTTGCGGATCACCACACCGTGAAACGTCGGAATCTTGGTTTCCGCACCGTCGAAAATCTTTCGCGCGAAGCCGCGGAACGGCAGCAACTCGGCAAAGGGGACGAAATCGCCATGGCCGTCAATGCGCTTTTCCTGAAGGTTGGTGGTGCCGACCTCGGGAGACTGGCTCGCCAGATTCCAGAAATTCTCCGGCCAGCCCCGGGCCTGCATTGCCTGCAGCATCATGCCGTGGGCGGCGGAGCCGAAGGGTACTGAAACCAGCTTGCCTTTCAGATCGGACAACTCGTAATACGGTGAATCCTTGTGCACCACCACACCGTTGCCTGCGCCGAACTGGTTATAGGCAATAAGCGCGATCAGCTGCGTTTCGTTCTTCGTGCTCTGCCCGGTCGCGCCGGCCACCAGCAAGGGGTAATCCCCCATCATGCCAATATGGATCTTGTCCGCCATCAGGCCGTTGGTGATAGGCGGCCCGGAAGTGAAGTTCTGCCAGTCAAATTCATATTTCACACCTGCATATTTCCCGGTTTTCGGCAGATACTTCTCCAGCAACTTCATTTCCTTGATGACGATGCCGCCGGTCACGGTATTGGTTGTGGTGTTCTGAGTGCCAATGCCGATCTTGATGGTTGTTTGAGCGTTTGCGCCGGTCACGCCGATTGCAAATGCAATGCAAGCTGCTGCAGCGAGCCGTATGACCCGTGCCGCATTTACTGCTGATCCCGAAATGGAACTGTTCATGGCTGATCTCCGGATGATGTGTGAAGACAAGAAACTACCCCTGCGCATTTCAAACTCCTCCGGCTGCTGCAACGATGCTTTCGCAAGGCCCGCATTTATGTAAAGCAGGCTCATGTTCATGCTTCCTTCAGTTCGGAATGCTTTTCGGGAATGCTCGCCCACTCTTCAGCGGTGGGCAGAGGCTCGCGCTTATCGGTAATCACCGGCCAGACCGCTGCATAACGAGCATTGAGTTCGATGAAATGCTCCTGCCCTTCCGGCACCTCGGATGCTTCGCAAATGGCTTCAACAGGACACTCGTCAACACACAAGGTGCAATCAATACAGACTGCGGGATCAATGACCAGAAAGTTGGGCCCGATATGAAAACAATCCACCGGACACACATCGACACAATCGGTGTATCGACAATTGACGCAGGGTTCAGTGACAACGTAGGCCATGTCAGTTCCGTAAGCGCTTGGATCAGCGTTTTGAATTGGCGGCCTGAAGGCTCTTCAGCGCCAACTGCGTGAGTTTTCGTACGTCGGGATCCGGATCCAGCAGAGCCGCTTCCAGCGCCGGTATGGCCCGCAGATCACCGATTTCGCCCAGCGCCACAGCCGCCTCCTTCCGGAGATTGCTTATTTCGTGGGTCAGTGCGGAGAACAGCACATCCAGCGCATCCGCCGCCTTTAGTCGTCCGAGACTGCGCGCGGCGCGAATGCGAACCTGCCAGTACGGGTCATTCATGACGCCGATCAAATGGCCAACTGCACCGTTGAGTTTCAGCTTCCCAAGTGTGCCTGCCGCCTCTTCCCTGACCTGCCAGGAATTGTCGCTGAGCGCATGGGTCAGCGCCGGCAATACCTCGACGTCAGTGGCGAATCCGAGCGCCCCGACGGCAATTCGCCGCACTTCGGGGTCAGGGTCGTTCATTGCAACCCGGGTCAACGGGCCCAGCGAGCCGGCATTCCGCAAATAACCCAGCACACCGGTGGCCTCGCGGCGAACCTGTGGAGCCGGATGTTCCAGTCCCTCCAATGCGGGGGCAAGACTACCGGCTGCGCGCAAGGGCCGCAGTGCCCTGAACACGGCAGCCTTGGCAAACGGATCGTTATCATTGACATGCTGCAACAGCAAATCGCTGTTGCTGTCATTTTTCAGTTCTGACAGTGTTTCAGCAGCAGCGCGCCGTGCGTCTTCCGAATGGTCATGCAACATCGCCAGCAGGGCAGCTACCGCTTCCGGCTCCTCAAAACCCTCGATGGCTTTTGCCGCTTCGGTGCGGACCAGTGCATCACCATCCGCCATTGCGGCGAGCAACAGCGGAAGAATGTCATCCTCGTCACAGTACGGCAGCTCCATGACCGCAATACGCCGTACTTCAGGGTCAGGATCCCTGAGCCTTGAGGTCAGTTCCGTCGGGGAAAATCCGGCAGCAGGCAGACTGGTCATCGCGATCCCCTTAGCGCAGCAGGTAAGGAATTTCGACCTGCACAGCCCCGGTCGGGCAATCCTTCTCGCAGGGCATGCAATACCAGCATTCGTCATATTTCATATAGGCCTTGCCTTTCAGCAGATCGATGGCCAGCACGTCCAGCGGGCAGACATCGACACACACCGTGCAGCCCTTCTGCGCGATGCATTTATCTTCATCAACGGTGACCGGAACACTGGTTCTTTGCGCGGCATAAGTCATCATGAATCCTTTCAGGCGTGGGCCGCGTCTTTGACGATGCGCAACCGCTGGTAAGCAGTCTTCTCGTCTTCGTCGAGCGGCAGGATGTAGGGTTCGACCGGGCGCTTGATGCTTTCCATCTGCCCTTCAGCGGACTTGCGCAAGTGACAGTGGGTGAACCACTCCTCATCATTGCGCTCTGGATAATCGACACGGTAGTGGTAAAGACCCCAGCGGCTCTCCTTGCGGAACAGTGATGCATGCGCAGCCATGTTGGCGCAATCGTGGATGTGCTGAACCTCCATCGCCCGCATCAGTTCGTGCGGATTCGCTGCACTGAGATTCTTGATGTCATCACCGATCTCGGCAAAACGTTCCAGGCCGAGCTCCATCTTGCGCGTGACCTTGGGCGGTTGCAGGTAATCGTTGACCATGCGCCGGAGTTTGTATTCCAGCTGATTGGGCGGAATGCCGTCGGCGCACGCGAGCGGCGCCATGATCCGTGCGTGCTCGGCAGCGATCTGCCCCTCATCGACCTCACCGAGGGCATTTTCCGCGCAATACTCTGCGGCGTTTTCCCCGGCAAACCAGCCGTAGGTGAACGCACCCAGCATGTAGTTGTGCGGCACGCTGGCCATGTCCCCGGCTGCATAGA
>CAMAYE010000033.1 GCA_945862135.1 Bordetella parapertussis | reverse complement strand
AGGTGCTCGCGCAGGCTGGATTCGGTTCACGGCGGGCGATGGAAGAGCGCATCCGTGAAGGTGAGGTCACGGTCAACGGCAAGGTCGCCACCATCGGCGACCGTGTCACTTCGGAGGATCGCGTAAAGGTCGGCGACAAGATTCTTCGTTGGGCCCCGGAAAAACAGCTGCCCCGTGTGCTGCTGTACCACAAGCCTGAAGGTGAGATCGTCAGTAATGATGACCCGCAGGGCCGGCCGACAGTGTTCGCCAGGCTGCCGCCGGCGCGGGGGGGTAAATGGCTGGCCATTGGCCGGCTCGATTTCAATACCAGTGGCTTGCTGATATTCACGACCTCTGGAGATCTCGCCAACCGTCTGATGCACCCGCGTTTCGAGGTGGATCGTGAATATGCCGTGCGCGTACTGGGCACTGTGCATCCGGCAACCATGGATGCGCTGCGCCAGGGCGTGCGTCTGGAGGATGGCGTGGCGCAGTTTGAACACATCGAGGAAGAGGGCGGTGAGGGTGCAAATCGCTGGTTTCGCGTGCTGTTGCGCGAGGGCCGTAACCGCATTGTGCGCCGTCTGTTTGAATCACAGAACCTGACCGTGAGCCGGCTGATGCGCGTGCGTTTCGGCATCGTGGCGTTGCCGCCGCAACTCAAGCGCGGTCAGTTTATGGAGATGTCTTCCGGCGACGTGGAACAACTGCTCGCGTGGACGGCCGAACCCGGAGCGCCGTTGACAACAACGCTTCCCTCTGAAGTATCAGGACACAGTCGTCCCCGCCGCTCGTCTCCGCCCAGATAAAGGGCAGGAGCGGAAACGCGCGTTCAACGCGCGGCCGGTAATGACCGACTTCCATCACCAGCCAGCCGCCGGGCTTCAGGTGCATGGGAGCTTCATCGAGGATCCGCCGCACCAGATCAAGACCATCACGGCCGCCTGCCAGCGCCATTTCCGGTTCATGACGGAATTCCGCAGGGAGTGCACGCATGGCGCTGACCCCGACATAGGGTGGATTGGTCAGGATGAGATCGTAACGCCGTCCTTGCAGCGCATTGAACAGATCCGAGCGCAGCAAATGCACCCGGTTGCCGAGTTTGTGTTCTCGAACATTGCGTTTGGCCACCACGAGCGCTGCCACTGAGAGATCTACGGCATCGACCTGTGCTTTGGCATAGGTATGCGCAGCGACGATGGCCAGACAGCCTGAGCCTGTACAAAGATCAAGGATTTTTTGCGGCGGGCGTCGGGGTGACAACCAGGGCTTCAGGTGGTCACGCAGAAGTTCGGCGATATACGAGCGCGGCACGATGACGCGTTCATCGACATAAAACCGGTGTTCACCGAGCCATGCTTCCCGGGTCAGGTAGGCGGCTGGAATACGTTCAGCGATGCGGCGCTCGAACAGTTGCAATGCTTTTTGGTGTGCGGCTGACGTAACCGGTTGATCAATCCGCGCCGGCAATTCCTCAAATGTGCAGCCCAGCGCATGTACCGTCAGCCATGCCGCTTCATCATCTGCGTTGAGGGTGCCGTGACCGTAGGCCAGGCGGGCGCTGCGGAAACGTTTCGCAGCGGCGGCAATCAATTGCCGGGCGGTGTATTGCTGCGCGAGGGTGAGGGTGGCGCGCGGCACTAAAATATCAATAAAAACAATTATTTGTTAACGATCCAGGGCGCCGAGATCGAGTTTGATGCTGGACAGGTCGTCGTTGGCGCCGCTGATGGTCCTGCCGTTTTCGCTGGCCGGCGGGGAATTCGACGCGCTGCCGGCCTTGGGGGCATTGCTGATCAGGTTGTGAAGGTTGCTCGGCGAATCGGCGTTCGCCAGCGCTTCGTCCATGGAGATGCGGCCGGCACGATAATGTTCGAACAGCGCCTGCTCGAAGGTCTTTGATCCCGGCGACAAGCTTTGTTCCATGGCGTCCTTGATCTGGTTGATCTCGCCGGCCTTGATCAGTTCCTGGATATGCTTGGTGTTGAGCATGACTTCGACAGCGGCGACGCGTTTGCCGTCGACAGACTTGACCAGACGCTGCGAGATCACGGCGCGCAGCGCAATCGACAGGTCGGCCTGCAGGCTTTCGCGTGCTTCGCGCGGGAAAAAACCGATGATGCGATTCAGCGCGTTGTAGCTGTTGTTGGCATGCAGCGTCGACATGCAGAGGTGGCCAGTCTGCGCGAACAGCAGCGAACTCTGCAGCGTTTCGCGGTCGCGGATTTCGCCGACCATCAGCAGATCAGGCGCTTCGCGCATCGCACTGATCAGCGCATTTTCATAGGTATGCGTATCGACGCGTACTTCGCGCTGGTTGACGATCGACTTCTTGTGCTTGAAGATGAATTCGATCGGGTCTTCGATGGTCAGGATGTGCCCGGTCTTGACGGAATTGCGGTAATCAATCATCGACGCCATGCTCGTCGACTTGCCTGAGCCGGTGGAGCCGACAATCAGGATCAGCCCCAGCTTTTCCATGATCACTTCCTTGAGCACTGGGGGCAGCCCCAGTGTATCGAAAGCCGGCACATCCGGCTTGACGAAGCGGATCACCATCGCCACGGTGTTTTTCTGGCGGAAGATGTTGATGCGGAAATTACCCAGATCGCCGCCGCTCTGGGCGAAGTTCATTTCGTGTTTGGTTTCGAATTCCTTGATCTGCGGCTCGGTCATCAGCTCGTAGCAGATTTTTTTGACCTGTTCGGGGTCGAGCGGCTGGCTGTTGATCGGCATCACCGTGCCGTTGATCTTGATCTGGATGGGGGCACCAGAGGTGAAAAACATGTCCGAAGCCTGCTTGTCGGACATCAACTTGAACAGTGGTGTGACGAACATGGTGCATTTCCCCCGTTATGCTCCTGCAGGCGGCAAGGCATTCGCCATGCCGCCGCAGGAAGCGGTCATTCTGCCTGCGATCAAGTACCTTGCAAAGCGGCCTTGTAAAGCGCCGATCAGTCGTCGCTGCGCAGCAGGTCGTTGATGCTGGTTTTGGAGCGAGTCTGGGCGTCCACCTTTTTGACGATGACGGCGCAATACAGATTGCATTTGCCGTCCGGCGACGGCAGGGAACCGGACACCACCACGGAACCGGCCGGCACCCGGCCATAGATAATTTTACCCGTGGCGCGATCATAGATCTTGGTGCTCTGGCCGATGAATACACCCATCGAAATGACCGAACCTTCCTCGACCACCACGCCCTCGACGATCTCGGAACGCGCGCCGACGAAACAATTGTCTTCAATGATGGTGGGGTTGGCTTGCAGTGGCTCGAGCACGCCGCCGATGCCGACGCCGCCTGAGAGGTGCACGTTTTTGCCGATCTGGGCGCAGGAGCCGACCGTGGCCCAGGTATCGACCATCGTGCCTTCGTCAACATAGGCGCCAATGTTCACGTAAGAGGGCATCAGGATGACGTTTTTCGCGATGAATGAACCGCGTCGCGCGACGGCGGGCGGCACCACGCGGAAACCGCCAGCCTTGAATGCGGCCTCGTCATAGCTGGCGAATTTGGGTGCGACTTTGTCGAAATAGCGGGTGGTGCCGTCCTGCATTACCGCGTTGTCCTGCAATCGGAACGACAGCAGAACGGCCTTTTTTGCCCACTCGTTGGTCTGCCATTGCCCGTCACGCTTTTCGGCGACACGCAGTGTGCCGGCGTCCAGCATGGCGATGGTGTCGTTGACGGCGCTGCGCACGTCGGCCGGCGCGCTGGCCGGCGACAGGGTGTTGCGGTTTTCCCAAGCCTGTTCGATGGTGGTCTGGAGTTTTTGCATTTTGGTTTCCTCAGGTTGTCACAGCGAGGCAGAAAACCGCCGCAGGCGGTGTGCTGCTTCGACGCATTCTTCGACGGTTGCAACGAGGGCAATCCGTATCCGGTTTGTCCCCGGGTTGATGCCACGGGCTTCGCGCGCAAGATAACTGCCAGGCAACACACTGACCGCTTCGGCGTCGTGAAGGCGGCGTGTGAAATCGACGTCAGCGATGGGCGTTTTGACCCAAAGATAAAACGCCGCGTCCGGCCACTCGACCGGGAGTGCCGGCTTCAGGATATCGATCACGGCTTCGAATTTCTGACGGTAAAGCCGGCGATTTTCGACAACGTGGGTTTCATCCTGCCATGCCGCGATGCTGGCGGCCTGTACCGGTGGGCTCATCGCGCCGCCGTGGTAAGTCCGGTAAAGATAGAATTTTTTAAGGATGGCGGCATCGCCCGCGACAAAACCCGAGCGCATGCCCGGGACATTGGAACGCTTCGACAGGCTCGAGAACACCACGAGGTTGCGGAAATCATTGCGGCCGAGTTGTACCGCTGCGGCCAGTGCGCCGAGCGGGGGATTTTTTTCGTCGAAATAGATTTCGGAATAACATTCATCAGCTGCGATGACGTAGCCGTAGCGGTCGGCATGTTCGAACAGGCCTTTCCAGTCATTCAGCGTCAGCACCTTCCCCGTCGGGTTTCCGGGCGAGCAGACCACAAGCAACTGGGTGTGTCTCCATACGTTGTCAGCCAGTTGGCCATGATCGAAGGCGTAGTTGTTTTCCGAAAGGGTGTGCAGGAACTGCGGCTGGGCACCGGCGAGCAGTGCCGCGCCTTCGTAGATTTGATAGAACGGATTCGGACAAACCACCGTTGGCGACGGGCGTGTCGGGTCGATGACCGCCTGGGCAAAGGAAAACAGCGCTTCGCGGCTGCCGTTGACCGGCAATACCTGTGTGGCGGCATCCGGTACCGGGATGCCGTAACGTTTGCCGATCCAGGTCGCGATCGCCTGTCGCAATGCATCAGTGCCCAAAGTCGCCGGATATACCGATAGGCCGTCCAGATTGTCGATCAGCGCCTTGCGAATGAAGGCGGGCGTCGGGTGCTTGGGTTCACCGATATGCAGACTGACCGGTTTGATGCCCGCAGGCGGCGTGCTTCCCGCAAGCAGTGCGCTCAGGCGCTGAAACGGATAACTCTGCAGCAGATCGAGACGTGGATTCAACGGAATTTCGCCAAAATGGTGGATGGCCCGGCGGCTTGGACCGCAATTATAAGGCGCAGCGGTGAGCGGCGATTCCCTGGATCAGCGGGTTGGCGCGCCAGCCTCGAGCAAGGGCATTTCCGGCACATTCGCCAGCTTGAAGCCGCGTTTCAGGTGTTGAGCCGTCACGGTGGTGAAAATGCCGCCACGCACGTAAAAACGGGCAGTCAGTCGCATATAGCGGGGTTTGGTCGCACGAATCAGGTCATCCAATATGCGATTGGTCACCGCCTCGTGAAAAGCGCCTTCGTTGCGGAAGGACCAGACGTACAATTTCAGGCTTTTCAGTTCGACACAAAGCCGGTCCGGCACGTAATCAAGGATCAGCGTGGCGAAATCAGGCTGCCCGGTTTTCGGGCAGAGACACGTAAACTCCGGAATTTCCATGTGAATCCGGAAGTCACGCGCCGGCGTCGGGTTGGGAAAGGTCTCCAGATTGCGGGATGGCTTGGTCGACATTGGCGGCCTGTATCAATTCAGCGAGTCAATTCAGTTAAAATGCGCGCTGAATTCTACCTGTTTAGACCCGCTGCACAACCTCTTTTTCTTGGCAGAACAGCACCTTGCGCCTCAAGCAAATCAATCTCGCCGGCTTCAAATCATTCGTTGACCCCACACATATTCCCGTTCCGGGGAATCTGGTCGGTGTCGTTGGCCCCAACGGTTGCGGCAAATCCAACATCATCGATGCCGTGCGCTGGGTGCTCGGCGAAACCTCGGCGAAACATTTGCGCGGCGCCACGATGCAGGATGTTTTGTTCAATGGATCAGGGGATCGCAAGCCGGTCAACCGTGCGAGTGTCGAACTGGTGTTCGACAACAGCCTTGGCAAGGCGGCGGGACAATGGTCGAGTTATGCCGAGATATCGGTCAAGCGCATGCTGGAGCGCGACGGCGATTCCAGTTACTACATCAACAACATTCATGTCCGGCGCCGTGACGTCGCAGACATTTTCCTGGGCACCGGTCTGGGGGCGCGCGCTTACGCGATCATCGAGCAGGGCATGATCTCGCGGGTCATTGAAGCCAAGCCGGAAGAACTGCGGGTTTTCCTTGAAGAAGCTGCGGGCGTCTCCAAGTACCGCGAACGCCGGCGTGAAACCGAGCTGCGCTTGCGCGATACCCGCGAAAACCTCGCGCGTGTGGATGACATCCGTCAGGAACTCGACAAGCAACTGGAGCATTTGCAGAGCCAGGCTGAAGTTGCCACGCGTTACCACGCATTGCAGGAACAGGTCACCGGCACACAGCAATTGCTGTGGTTCGTGCGCCGCAATGAAGCGGCTGCGACCCGTGCACGGCATGCGCGTGATATCGAGCGTCTCGGCATAGAGTTGGAAGCGGAAACCGCGCGTCTGCGAGATGCCGAAAGGCGTCTGGAAGAATTGCGTAACCAGCATTACCGCAGCGGTGACGAGGTGCACGCTGCGCAGGGCGCGTTGTATGAGACTAATGCTGAAATCGCCCGCCTTGAACAGCAGATTGCTCACATCCGCGAAAACCGCAGTCGCGTCGAGCAGCAGATCGGCAGTTTGAACGGCCAGGCCGACAGCGCGCGCATCATGCTGGCGCAGTCACAAAGCAGCCTTGCCGAATGGCGCGAAGAACATGCCCGCTCGGAAGCGCGGGTCGCTGACTCCGAGGCGAAGGTCGGCGAGGAACGGGAAAAACTGCCGTTGGCCGAAGAAGGTTGGCAATCCGCCACTGCGCGCAGGGATGAAATGCAGCAGGCGGTTGGGCGGGCGGAGCAGTCGCGTCAGGTCGAGCAGACCAAGCTTGCGCATACCAGCAAGGTGCTGGAGCAACTATCGCTGCGCAACGCACGGCTTTTTGAAGAACAAAACGCGCTGGAAAAACCGGATACCGCTGCACTGGAAATCCTGCAAGGTCAGATCGCCGAAGCCGGCGCACAGCTTGAGGCACAACGTGAGGCTCAGGCTGCGCGCGAACGCAGCCTGCCGGAGCTCGAGCACGGACTCGAGCAGCGCAATGCCGAGGTGGATCAGGCCGTGCAGGCATTAACGGCGATGGAAGCGCGTGTCGAAGCCCTGCGGCAGTTGCAGGACAACCTTGCTCATGGCGCTGACATGGAAGCGTGGATGTCATCGCGCAGTCTCGACGGCGCACCGCGCTTATGGCAGGGCATCACCATTGAATCGGGTTATGAGGATGCGCTTGAGGCGGTGTTGCGTGAACGCCTGAATGCCGTTGCGGTGTCCGGGCTTGATGCCTGCGGCAACTGGTCAGGCAATGCGCCACCGGGAAAAGTGACTGTCGCCGATATCACTGCTGATAATGTTGATGTGCCTGCTGCGCCGATGCCGGCAAAAGCGCAGCCGCTTTCACGGTTCGTGACCTGCCGGGATGCCCATCTGGCACCGGCACTTGCGGACTGGCTGCACAGTGCGTTTGTAGTGGAGGATCTGGCGACCGGCTTGGGTCTGCGAGGGCAACTGGCCCCGGGAGCAGTGCTGGTATCACGTGATGGATACGTGTTTACGCGCAACAGTCTGACTTTCCATGCGCCAGACTCCGAACTGCACGGTGTGTTGTCCCGTCAGCGCGAGATTGAAACGCTGGACCGTGATATCACCGACCGCAAAACCACACTGATCACGCTACGAGCTGCGGCGGAAGAGCAGACGGCACGGATTGCCAGCGAGAAGACCATACTGGGTGAGCTGCGCAGCGATGTCACGCGATTGCAGCAGCAGCAGCATGCGCTGCAGGTGGAAAGTGTCCGATTGACCGAGCAGACGCAGCGACTGACGCAGCGCGGCGAACAGATTGCCTCCGAATGGGCTGAAATCGCAGCCCAGGTCGCCAATGAAACGCAGCAGCAGGAAGAGACCGCTGCGGTTTTGGAGCGACTTGGCGAGGAGGCTGGCGGTTACGCGGCAGAGCTGGAGATGGCACTGGAACTGTTCCGCCAGGCGCAATCGGTTCTGGAGAGCCAGCGCATCGCCGTCCAGCAGGCTGACCGCGAATTGCAGGAGTCGGTTTTTCAGGCCAAGACTTCCCTCAGCAAGATTGGTGAGGCGGAGCGGGCAATGGCTGCGGCTAACGAGACACTGGAGCGTGTCCAGCTGGCTCTGGCTGCCGAAGAGGAAGCGCTGTCCCGGCTGGATGAGTCCCCCTGGCAAAGTCAGTTGCAGATTGCACTTTCCTTGCGCGGCACCAAAGAGCAGGCCCTTGCACAGGCGCGCGATGTCCTGGAGGCGACGGAGGCTCTGCTGAAAGAGGTTGAGCAAGAGCGGATGACTTCAGAGCAGAAGCTGGGGCCGTTGCGCGACCGCATCAACGAGGTCAAGCTGAAGGAGCAGGAAGCGCGCATCAACGAAGAGCAGTATGCGCAGCAGCTGACTGAGGCCGGTGCAAACGAGGAGGCGCTGGCGCAGTTGGTCGAAAAAGGCCAGCGCTCCGGTTCGCTGCAGTCGGAAATCAACCGGCTCAATGATGAAATCAAGAGTCTCGGTGCGGTGAATCTGGCTGCGCTTGAAGAGCTGGAGGCAGGACGCGAGCGCAAGACCTATCTGGATGCGCAGTCAAACGACCTGACTTTAGCGATGAATACGCTGGAAGACGCGATTCGCCGCATTGACCGTGAAACCCGCGAACGCCTGCAATCGACTTTCGACGAGGTCAATGCCCATTTCTCGCGGATGTTCCCGGTGTTGTTCGGCGGCGGCAATGCCAAACTGACCCTGACCGGCGAGGAAATTCTTGATGCCGGCATCCACGTGACCGCACAGCCTCCGGGCAAAAAGAACAGCTCGATTCATCTGCTGTCCGGCGGTGAAAAAGCGCTGACGGCGATGTCGCTGGTCTTCGCGATATTCCAGCTCAATCCCGCTCCGTTCTGCATGCTGGATGAGGTCGATGCGCCGCTGGATGACCACAACACGAGCCGGCTCTGTGAGTTGGTGAAACGGATGTCCGAGCAGTCGCAATTCGTGTTCATTACCCATAACAAGATCACGATGGAAATTGCCAATCAGCTCCTCGGCATCACGATGCAGGAGCCTGGCGTGTCCCGTGTGGTGGCGGTGGACATTGATGCCGCCATGAAACTCACCGAAGAGGCGGCCTGACGGCCGAATGAAATGAGCGACCTGCAGATCGCGCTGGCGGTATTCGGAGTCGTTGTTATTGGCGGGGTATATGCCTATAACGTCTGGCAGGAGCGCAAGCTGCGCCAACGGCAGGAGCGGGCGTTTGAGGGGCAGCGTGATGATGTGCTGCTGAAGCCGGCATCGTCGGTGACTGCCGAATCCGCGCCTCGCATTGAGCCGCGCCTGGGTGATGCTGATGTTATTGCTTCTGGAAGTGCGACAACCCGGCAGACCCACACCGCTTCAGTGGCTGTAACCGCGGAGGGTGCTGACGCATTGATCGAGTTTGCTGCGGAACTTGAAGCGCCGCAGGTCATTGATGCAGCGGCGCTGCACGAACTGCAGAGCCAGATCGCCACCTTCGGCAAACCGGCCCGGGTCCTGGGCTGGAATCAGGAGGCAGGCGTATGGCAGTCGCTGGGGCGCGAGGCGCATGGTGGTTTGTCGCGTCTTCAGGCCGCGATCCAGTTGGCCAATCGCGGCGGACCGGTGCATGCGCCGCAACTCAACGGCTTTTGTGATGCAGTGACCGGATGGGCACAACGCCATGGCGTCACGGTGACGCTCCCTGACGCGTCTGCCGGTCTCAAGGCTGCACAGGATCTGGATGCGCTGTGCGGTGACATGGATGTCGCCATTGGTCTGAACGTGGTGGCCCAGCCTGGATCGGCATTCAGCGGCGAGCAGGTTGCAAATGCCGCTGCTGAATCGGGATTCGGTCTGGAGTCTGATGGCGTGTTTTACTGGCATGACGCCGATGGCCACGTGTTGTTCACAATGGTAAATCAGGAGTCTGAATCTTTTGCGGCTGATCATCTGGAGGCCATGCAGACTTCGGGATTGACGCTGCTGCTGGATGTGCCGCGGGTCGCTGATGCCGGGGTTGCGCTGGATGAAATGGCGCGTGTAGGGGCGTTGCTCGCCGAAGCGCTAGGCGGGTTTCTCGTCGATGATAATCGGGTCGCCCTGCAACCAGCCGGGGTAGAGCGGATCAAAACCCAGCTGCGGGATATTCATGAATCGATGGCCGCTCACGGCATAGCGGCGGGCGGTTCGCGGGCGCAGCGATTGTTTGCATGACTGCGGAAACGCCGCAGGCGCGCGCCGCGCGCCTGCGCAAGGAAATCGAGCAGCACAATCACCGGTACTATGTTCTTGATGATCCGCTGATTTCCGATGCGGAATACGATCGCCTGTTCCGTGAGTTGCAGGCCATCGAATCTGAACATCCGGAACTTCGCACGGTGGATTCGCCGACGCAGCGTGTTGGCGCTGCACCTGCCGCCGAATTCATGTCTGCAACGCATCGCCAGCCGATGCTGTCCCTCAATAATGCTTTTGATGACGCCGAAGTCGAAGCTTTCGACCGCCGGATCCGCGAGGCACTCGAGGTTGATGTTGTTGACTATGCGGTTGAACCGAAATTTGATGGTCTTGCGATCAGCCTGATTTACGAGCACGGCGTACTGACATGTGGCGCGACCCGCGGTGATGGTTACACCGGGGAGGACGTCACCGCCAATCTGCGTACTGTCCGCTCCATTCCATTGCAGTTGCCCGCCGGGGCGCCGGCGTTGCTTGAGGTTCGTGGCGAGGTGTTGATGCTGCGTGCTGACTTCGAGAGTTTGAACCGCAGGCAGCAAGCGCAAGAAGGCAAACTCTTTGCAAATCCGCGTAATGCGGCAGCCGGCTCATTGCGCCAGCTGGATTCGCGCATCACGGCGGGACGCAAACTGACGTTTTATGCCTATGGCCTGGGTGAGGCGGAAGGTTTGGGGCAACTCGAGACGCATAAGCAAATAATTGATTTAATTAAGAAAAATGGATTTCTTGTGGCACCGGAATGCGATGTGGTCAGGGGTGTGTCGGGATTGCTGGGTTATTTCCGGCGCATCGGGACTGCACGCAGCGAATTGCCCTACGACATCGACGGCGTGGTTTACAAGGTCAACAGTCTGGACGCACAGCGACAATTGGGCTTTGTGTCGCGTGCGCCGCGTTTCGCAGTCGCACACAAGTTTCCGGCAGAAGAGGCCACCAGCCTGGTACTGGGTATTGATATCCAGGTCGGACGAACGGGGGCACTGACACCCGTGGCGCGTCTGCAACCGGTATTTGTCGGCGGTGTCAACGTCACCAATGCCACGTTGCACAACGAGGATGAGGTTCGGCGCAAGGATGTGCATGTCGGCGACTCTGTGGTAGTACGGCGTGCCGGCGATGTGATTCCGGAAGTCGTGCGCGTGGCAACGCAGGGTCCGCGACGTGCAGAAGACCGTTTCGAGATGCCGACACATTGCCCGGTGTGCGAGTCGGCTGTTGTGCGCAGTGAGGGTGAAGCCATTGCGCGTTGCAGCGGCGGACTTTACTGCAGTGCCCAGCGCAAACAGGCGTTGCTGCATTTCGCGTCGCGGCGGGCGATGGATATCGAGGGTCTCGGGGATCGCCTGGTCGATCAGCTGGTGGATCTCGATCTGGTGCGCACACCGGCGGATTTGTATGACAAGCTGGACGAGGCCAGGCTTGCCGGGCTGGATCGAATGGCTGAAAAATCTGCAGCCAACATCATGGCGGCAATCCGTAAAAGCCGGGCAACAACGCTGCCCAGGCTGATTTATGCACTGGGGATACGTAATGTGGGCGAAACCACCGCCCGCGACCTCGCAGTCCATTTCGGGACGCTGGAGGCGGTTGCGGAAGCCGGGGTGGAAGCTTTGCAGCAGGTCCCGGATGTCGGGCCTGTTGTTGCGGAAAGCGTGGCGCAGTTTTTTGCCGAACCCCACAACCGCGAAGTCATCAGCGGATTGCGGGCGGCAGGCATACACTATGAAGCGGTGGCGCCGCGCCCGGTGGTGACCGGCGCAGCCGCGGGACGCAGCTTCGTGCTGACCGGGACACTTCCGAGCTTGACGCGCGAGGATGCGAAATTGCGTATCGAAGCAGCGGGCGGCAAGGTGTCCGGCAGTGTGTCGAAGAAAACCGATTTTGTGGTGGCCGGCGCGGATGCCGGAAGCAAGCTCGAGAAGGCGCAGGCGCTGGGGGTAAAGGTCATTGATGAACAGGAGTTGCTGGCACTGCTGCAGCAATGATCTCATGACACGGTTTTTGGAAAGTCTGCAGTTGCACAGTCAATGCATGAAATCTGGACTTACCTACTGATTTGGCGGAAACAGCAATGGCAAGCAAGTTGATGATCATCATGGTTAATACCGATCCAACCAACGGTGCGGAACTGGGCGCGCCGTTTTTCCAGGCGACGGTTGCGGCGGCGATGGATTATGAAGTCGAGGTGATTCTCACTGCGCGCGCCGGTGAATTGGCCAAGAAGGGCGTTGCGGAGGGTCTCTACGTGAAGGAGGGTTCGCTGAAGAATGTCTATGACTTCATGAAAGACGCGCATGAGGCCGGGGTGCAGTTCAAGGTGTGCACTCCGACACTGGAACTCTGGGGTGATGACCTGATACCGGAAATCACCGAGATCGTCGGTGGCGCCTATATCATCGAGCAGGCGATGGACGACGACGTGGTCACGTTTACCTATTGATGTCAGCGGCTTCTGAAATCCGCGGATTACCTGCGCGTGCCGAGCTGCTGGTGACGCCTGCGGCTGTAGATGCCGCAGTCGTGAGCGTCGCGAACGCAATCAGTGAAGTCTTCAAGGAAAAAGAAGCAAGGCCGCTGGTACTGGTGGTGATGCGCGGCGGACTGATTTTTGCCGGACATTTACTTCCATTGCTGCGTTTTCCGGTGGATATCGATTATGTCGATGTAACGCGCTATGGCAGCTCGACACGGGGTAGTGAACTGAGTTGGCGTGCCGCAATTCCGGATGTCACGGGACGAGTCGTTCTGCTGATCGACGATATTCTCGATGAAGGACTGACGCTGGAAGCCGTCTGCAAAAGGTTACTTGATGCCGGGGCTGCCGAAGTGCTGATTGCGGTATTTGCCGAAAAAAATCTGCCAATTGCCAAGCCGGTGAAGGCAGATTTTGTCGGCATCACCTTGCCTGACCGTTATGTATTCGGCTTCGGCATGGATGTGCGCGGCCTCTGGCGCAATCTTCCTGCGGTGTATGCTCTCGCGCAGGATCAACAGGATTGAATTCAGGCATGCTTGGTGTCATCGGTGGCAGCGGCCTTGACTGCATTGAAGAACTGCAGATCACGGACCTTAAGGTTGTCGACACGCCCTATGGTTCGCCATCCGCCGCTCTGACATTCGGAAAGCTGCGTGGTCAGGCGCTGGTGTTCATGCCGCGTCATGGTCATGATCATTCGATTGCGCCGCACCGGATCAATTACCGCGCGAATCTGTGGGCCCTGCATGCCCATGGCGTTCGCGAAATCGTGGCAGTTTCAGCCGTTGGCGGAATCACGGCGCAAATGAAAACCGGGCTGTTGGTAGTGCCGGACCAGATCATCGACTATACCCATGGCCGCGAGGCGACGTTCTTCGACGGAATTGCCAACCCGCTGCAACATATCGACTTCACGTTGCCGTTCAGTTCTACCTTGCGCAAAAAGTTGCTTGATACAGGGCGTGCAGCCAGCCAGAAATTGCATGACGGCGGCACATACGGCGCGACCCAGGGGCCACGCCTTGAAACTGCAGCGGAAATTGACCGTATGGAACGCGACGGTGCTGATATCGTGGGTATGACGGGAATGCCGGAGGCTTCACTGGCCCGGGAACTCGGGCTTGATTACGCCATGCTTGCGCTGGTCGTCAATGCGGCCGCCGGCCGCGGTGACAGTGTCAGGGAAATTTCAATGGCGGAAATCCAGACCGTTGCCGAGGCTGGCATGTGTCAGGTTCGTCAGATCATCCAGACGATGGAGGGCAGCGGTGGCCGTTAGACCGGTATTGCGCATGGGTGATCCCAGGCTGTTCCGCGTCTCACAGCCGGTGACGCAGTTCAATACGTCGGAACTGCATGAACTCCTGGCTGACATGCAAGACACCATGCAGGCGCTGAACGGTGCAGGGCTTGCCGCACCGCAGATCGGTGTCGCATTGCGCGTTGTGGTTTTTGGAATGTCATTTAATCCGCGTTATCCCGATGCCGAACCCGTGCCGCAGACGGTGTTGATTAACCCGGTCATTACGCTGCTGGATGACGAACAGGAGGACGGCTGGGAAGGCTGCCTGTCGGTGCCCGGCATGCGTGGTCTGGTGCCGCGCTTCCTGCGGCTGCGTTACCAGGGTTTTGATGTCTTCGGGCAGGCCATTGATCGCAGCGTCGAAGGTTTTCACGCGCGCGTAGTACAGCATGAGTGCGACCATCTCGACGGCGTGCTGTATCCGATGCGGATCCGGGACATGCGTGACTTCGGATTTACCGAAGAACTATTTCCTGGCGAAGATCTTGGCGACGATTAGATTTGCAATTGGTCGAGCAGTTCGCTCTCAAATCGTACGGTGGTCTTGGTGTTGTTGAATGCGCTGCCGCTGACCACGAAGGTGTCTTCGGCCCGGGAACCCAGTGTGTTGATCTTGGCTGAATGCAGGTTGATGTCGAATGCGGTCAACGTACGGGAAATCCGCGACAGCAGTCCGGGGCGATCGCCGGCGACGATTGACAGCATTCGATAGGCGCCTCGTTCGTCCGTTTGAATGTTCACTTCAGGTGTGATGGGGAAATGCCGCAACTGGCGGCTGATTCGTGGCTTGCTCAGTGGCGGCAGCGGAGATTTATTCGAAAGGCGGTCGGTCAGTTCGTATTCGATATAGCTGATCAGGTCACGGTACTCACCCTGGCGTCCCGATGTGTCCTGGATCTGGAAGGTGTCCAGCGCGTAGCCGTGCCGGGTGGTATGGATTTTTGCTTCGTAGATGTCGAAGCTGATGCTTTCAAAAAAGCTGCAGATGCGCGAGAACAGCTCTTTCTGGTCGGCGACATAAACCAGAACCTGCAGACCTTCACCGATCGGCGACAGCCGTGCCCGAACCACTGGTGTTTCAGAGGCGATTCGCGCGTAGAGGTGCCGGGTATGCCAAGCAATTTCCTGCGGGTCGTGCCGCAGGAAATAAGCGGTATCCAGTTGCTGCCAGAAATCTGCATAGGCAGCCTCCGGAATTGCATAAAGGAGAAGGGTGGCCATGGCTTCTTCCTGCCGCGCACGCTGGCCGTCCTGTCGTTCGCTGCGCTCGCCGGCCAGCAGCCGGCGTGTGCCGTGAAACAGGTCTTCAAGAAGCTTGGCTTTCCATGCGTTCCAGACTTTCGGGCTGGTGCCCCGAACATCCGCCACCGTCAGCAGATAAAGTGCGACGAGATGACGTTCGTTACCGACGCGTGCTGCAAAGGAATGAATGACTTCCGGATCCGTCAGATCCTGCTTCTGTGCAGTCGCGGACATGACCAGATGCATTTCGACGAGCCATGCCACGAGATCGCAGTCGGTCGGACTGACGCCATGCGCCTTGCAGAAGCGCAGCGCATCGGCCTTGCCCAATTCCGAGTGGTCGCCGCCGCGTCCTTTGGCAATGTCGTGAAACAGGCCGGCTAGATAAAGCAGTTCCGGGCGATCGAATTCGCTCATTAACCGGCTGCATAACGGGAATTCGTGGGCGAGCTCCGGTACGGCGAAGCGGCGCAAATTTCGCACAACCTTGAGGATGTGTTCGTCGACGGTATAGACGTGATACAGATCATGCTGCATCTGCCCGATGATGCGTCCGAACGCCGGGATATAGCGGCCCAGAATGTCGTACTGGTGCATGCGGCGCAGTTCGCGGATGACGCCGGTGGGGCTGCGCAGGATGGCCATGAATTGTTCGCGCATGCGCGGATCGCGGCGTGCTGCAGGGGTGATGCGTCGCCGTGCGCGCCATAAAGCGCGCAGCGTGAATGCGCCTATAGCCTTGATTTCCCGATGTTTTTGCATCAAGACAAAGACTTCCAGGATGGCGCAGGGATCGCGTTCGAATATGGTTTCGTCGGGTGCGGAGAGCAGTTCACCGAGGATCACAAACCTTTCATTGATCGGTTTGACCTGCCGGTTGCCGGGCGGAGTGATGCGTCGCTCGAGGTTTTGCAACAGGATGGTGTTCAACTGCGACACCGATTTGGCAGTCTGGTAGTAACGCTGCATCAACCGTTCGCTGGGGCGTTTGGTTGCACGTTCGGCAAACCCCAACTGTTTTGCCAAGGCAGTCTGGTGATCAAACAGCAGACGGTCTTCGCGACGTCCGGCAAGGTAATGCAGACGGATGCGCAGCATGTCAAGCAAGCGTTCGTGACGGCCTATAGCAGCTGCTTCGTCGCGGGTGATGAAGCCACGGCGCGCAAGTTCGAGCCAGGTCCGGCCAAGGCCCGCAGCGCGTGAGATCCATAAAATGGTATTGAGGTCACGCAAGCCGCCTGCACTTTCTTTCAGGTTGGGCTCCAGGTTTGTCTGCTGATGGCGTGAATGCCGTTCGTGCTGTTCAATCAGCTTGGCGCGCAGAAACGCAGCGGGATCGATCGACTGTTGAAGACGCCGGGTGAAACGGCGATACAGGTCGCGATTTCCGGAGATCAGTCGTGACTCCAGTAGGGTGGTCTGTACAGTGATGTCGGATGCGGCCATTTCAAAACACTCGTCCAGCGTGCGCACGCTGTGACCGGTTTCAAGGCCGATGTCCCAGAAATGACCGACCAAGGCCTCCAGCTTGGCGCGTAGCAGGTCATCGGGCAGTTCCGGTAGCAGGATCAGGATGTCGACGTCTGAGTACGGAAACAATTGTCCTCGGCCATATCCACCGACAGCGATCAATGCCGCGCTTTGCGGCATCTGTTGGGCTTTCCAGGCCTGACGCAGGTGGCGATCGGTCAGGAGAGCGAGCTTGTGCAGCAGTTCGCGTCCAAGTTGTCCGGACTCGAAATTTTCACGGATGGCCGTGCGATCGGCCGCAAGCGCCGTGCGTTGCGCGTTGACACCGGCAGGGGTGGTGCGGGAAACGATTGCGGGCGCGGTTTGCATCGGCCTCCTGTGGTCAGGCGGGCGGCGGACTGCCTGCGGACAGGGTCAGCACTTCGTAGCCATCCGGGGTGACCAGCACAGTGTGCTCCCATTGTGCGGACAGGCTGTGATCCTTGGTCACGATGGTCCAGCCGTCGGCCATTTGACGAATGTCGGGGCGGCCAGCATTGATCATCGGCTCAACAGTAAAAATCATACCCGCTTCAAGCCTCAAGCCCATGCCGGGGCTGCCGTAGTGGAGGATTTGCGGATCTTCGTGAAATTTGCGGCCAATGCCATGGCCGCAAAACTCGCGTACGACGCTGCAGCCGTTTCGTTCGGCAAGTGTCTGAATGGCATGACCGATGTCGCCGAGCGTGTTGCCTGGTTTGATGACTCTGATCCCACGCCACATGCATTCGTAGGTCAGATCGACCAGGCGGCGTGCCTGAATTGAGGGTTGCCCTATGTAAAACATGCGGCTGGTATCGCCGTGATAGCCATCCTTGATTACCGTGATATCGAGATTGACGATATCGCCGTTTTTCAGGCGCTTTTCACCGGGCACCCCGTGGCAAACAACATGGTTGACCGAAGTGCAGATCGATTTCGGATAAGGGGTATATCCCGGCGGCGTGTAATTCAACGGCGCAGGAATGGTTCCCTGCTGGTTGACCATATAGTCATGGCATAACCGATCGAGTTCGCCGGTCGTGATGCCGGGCTGGACGTGCGGGGAAATGAAATCCAGCACTTCGGAGGCAAGGCGACCGGCCACGCGCATGCGTTCAATATCTTGGGGAGTTTTGAGTTCTACGGCCATGACCGCGCTTTCGATGCGCGCCATGCGGGGCTGCGCGGGGTTGCAGTGAAAAAGCAGTTTGCGATTCTAACAGGTTGTAACCATTCAAAAAATTCGGGGAAGGGCCGGTCAGAGGTGGGGTGCCGGGACGGTGATTTGCGGGCGTTCTGGTGCTTGAGAAATGGGGTCTTTGCGTGATAAAATAACAAGTTAGTAGCTCGATCGGCCAGGCAATTTCTGCCGGCCGTTATTACACACACCTGCCGACGTTAAGGGTGCCCGGATTCCGGGTTGTCTTGGGCAGGTGGCGGATTAACCCTAACAGGAGATTCAGAACCATGTCAGTCACCATGCGTGAAATGCTTGAGGCCGGCGTCCATTTCGGTCATCAGACCCGTTACTGGAACCCGAAAATGGCTCCTTACATTTTCGGTCACCGCAACAAGATACACATCGTCAATCTCGAAAAGACGATGGCGATGTACCACGACGCGCTGAAATTCGTGCGCCAGATCACTTCCAACAAGGGCACCGTGCTGTTTGTCGGCACCAAGCGTCAGGCCCGCGATATCGTTCGCGAAGAAGCCCTGCGCTGCGGCTCCCCTTACGTTGACTACCGCTGGCTCGGCGGCATGCTGACCAACTACAAGACAGTCAAAGGATCGATCCAGCGTCTTAAAGACATGATGGCGATGCGCGAAGATGGTTCGTTCGAGAAGCTGTCGAAAAAAGAAGGTCTGGTCTATGAGCGCGAGATTGCCAAGCTTGAACGCAGCCTCGGCGGCATTAAGGACATGGCCAGCATTCCCGATGCAATCTTTGTCATCGACGTTGGTTACCAGAAGGGTACGATCACCGAAGCCAAGAAACTGGGCATTCCGGTCATCGGAGTTGTGGATACCAATCATTCTCCTGAAGGCGTTGATTACATCATTCCGGGCAACGACGATTCCAGCCGTGCCATCAAGCTTTATGCGCGTGGCATGGCCGATGCCGTTCTGGAAGGCCGCAACAACAGCATCAAGGAAATCGTGAAGGCCGGTTCGGATGAGTTTGTCGAGGTCGAAGACGGCGAATCAGCTGCCGCCTGATCAGGCTCCACAGCATATTCAAGGGGCTGGCTCAGCCCCTTTTTTTTAAATTGGCGTAAGAGGAATTGCAGCAATGGTGGAAATTACAGCGGGTATGGTTCGGGAACTCCGCGAAAAGACCGATGCCCCGATGATGGAATGCAAAAAGGCGCTGACCGAAGCGGCCGGAGATATGGTTAAGGCCGAAGAAATTCTGCGCGTCAAACTCGGCAACAAGGCGAGCAAGGCTTCTTCGCGCGTTGCTGCGGAAGGCGTGGTTGCGGTGCATATCTCTGCTGATGGAAAGAAGGGTGCCATCATCGAACTCAATTGCGAAACTGATTTTGTTGCGAAAAACGACGATTTCCTGGCTTTTGCTGCTGCGCTGGCAAAGCTCGCCGCTGAACAGAAACCGGCCGATGTCGCGGCCATTTCCGCGATGACGATTGACGGGGTGGTGGTCGAGGAACGGCGCAAGGCGCTGGTCGGCAAAATCGGTGAAAACGTGTCGATCCGGCGTTTTGTTCCGGTTGACGCCAAAGGCAAGCTTGCCAACTACGTACATGGCGGCGCAAAGATCGGCGTCATGCTGGATCTAGTCGGCGGCGACGACACGCTGGCCAAGGACATTGCGATGCATATCGCCGCCAGCAAGCCCAAAGCTCTGGACGCATCCGGTGTTGCGGCCGAGGCCATTGAAGCCGAACGCCGCGTTGCGACTGAAAAGGCTGCAGAAGACGCCGCCAAATCCGGCAAATCGATTCCGCCGGAAATCATGGCCAAGCGCGTCGAGGGTTCGGTTCAGAAATTCCTCAAGGAAGTCACTCTGCTCGGTCAGTTATTCGTGAAGAATGACAAGCAGACGATCGAGCAGTTGCTCAAGTCGGTGAATGCCAGTGTCGCCCGTTTCGATCTGTTCGTGGTCGGTGAGGGTATCGAGAAAAAGAAGGATGATTTTGCAGCTGAAGTGATGGCGCAGGTTGGTCAGGCCAAGCAGAAAACATAAGCGTTTAAAAACAAAGGGTTAAATATGTCTCAAGCCCCTGCCTACAAGCGCATTCTACTCAAGCTGAGCGGTGAAGCGTTGATGGGCGACGACAGTTACGGCATTAACCGGGACACCATCAACCGCATCGTTGCGGAGGTGGCGGAAGTTGCAAGACTCGGAGTTGAAATCGCTGTGGTTATCGGGGGCGGGAATATTTTCCGCGGTGTGGCACCCGGCGCCGCGCACATGGATCGAGCGACTGCTGATTACATGGGGATGCTGGCTACTGTCATGAACGCTCTGGCAATTCAGGATGCCATGCGCCAGATCGGCTTGCTGAGCCGGGTCCAATCCGCGCTCAACATCGAGCAGGTTGTCGAGCCGTATATTCGCGGCAAGGCCATGCGTTACCTGGAAGAGGGAAAGATCGTCATTTTTGCTGCAGGTACCGGTAATCCTTTTTTCACGACAGATACTGCAGCTGCGCTGCGCGGGATGGAAATGAACGTTGACCTCGTTCTCAAGGCAACCAAGGTCGACGGCGTTTACACCGACGATCCCAAGACCCATCCTGACGCGATGCGTTATCGCAAGCTGACTTTTGATGAAGCCATCATCAAGAATCTGAAGGTCATGGATGCCACGGCGCTGACGCTGTGCCGTGACCAGAAGCTCCCGATCAACGTGTTCAGCATTTTCAAGCCGCAGGCGCTGAAGCGGGTGGTGATGGGGGAAGATGAAGGAACGATGGTCCACGTTTGACTGGAGGCGTAAATGATTGCTGACATCAAGAAGAACGCTGAGCAGAAAATGAAAAAGACGATCGAGGCGCTTAAGACCGACCTCGGCAAGGTTCGCACGGGTCGTGCACATACCGGCATTCTTGATCACGTGATGGTTGATTATTACGGTAATCCGACACCGCTGCCGCAGGTCGCCAACGTGACGCTGGTCGATGGCCGCACGATCGGGGTCAGCCCGTATGAAAAGAAGATGGCGCAAGCCATCGAAAAGGCGATTCGCGATTCCGACTTGGGCCTCAATCCGATGACGCAGGGCGACATGGTGCGGGTGCCGATGCCGGCACTGACCGAAGAACGGCGCAAGGATCTGATCAAGGTGGTGCGGCATGAAGGTGAAAATGCCCGAGTCGCAATCCGTAACATCCGCCGTGATGCAAATACGCACTTGAAGGATCTACTGAAGAAGAAAGAAGTCGCAGAGGACGATGAGCGTCGGGCGCAGGAAGAAGTCCAGAAATTAACCGACCGTTCCATTGCCGAAATCGACAAGATTCTTGAGGTCAAGGAAACCGACCTCATGGCGATCTGATACGTGTCCAGTTCTACCCAGGATATTCCTGTTGTTGGTGATGTGCCGCGCCACGTCGCCATCATCATGGATGGCAACGGACGCTGGGCCAAACGGCGCTTTCTGCCACGTATTGCCGGTCATCACAAAGGGGTTGAAGCCGTTCGCAGCATTGTGCGCACTTGTGCAGATCGTGGCGTCAAGGCGTTGACGCTTTTTGCATTCAGCAGCGAAAACTGGCGCCGTCCTGCCGAAGAAGTCTCACTTCTGATGCAACTGTTTGTCAGCGCCCTGCAGCAGGAAGTGGACCGCTTGCATCAGAACGGCATTCGTTTCCGTGCAATCGGCGACATCTCACGCTTCGACCGGAAACTCGTTGAGCTCATCGAGGGGGCGCAGAAAATGACTGCGGCCAATACCGGGCTGACTCTGACAGTCGCTGCAAATTACGGTGGCCGCTGGGATATTCTTCAGGCAGTTGATCGCTTGCGTCACGAGCATGGAACCTGCAGTACGCCCTGGACCGAGGCGCAGTTGATGCAATACCTGTCCATGGGCGACCTTCCGGAGCCTGACCTGTTCATCCGAACTGGCGGCGAACAGCGCATCAGCAATTTTCTGCTCTGGCAACTTGCGTATACCGAGTTGTACTTTACCGATACCCTATGGCCCGACTTCGATGCCAAGGCACTGGATCTTGCTTTCGATTCATATCGTCAGCGGGAACGCCGCTTTGGCAGAACCAGCGAACAAGTCGCTGGTACCGTCGATTCGCCTGGTCGCAAGGCGAACGGCTAGCCGCGCCGTAACTGCGTTCAATTCATGCTTTTGACCCGAATACTGACTGCGGCCATTCTGTTGCCGCTGTTTGTTGGCGGCCTGTTTTTCCTGCCGGGGCTCTGGTGGGGAGTCGGATTGCTTCCACTGATGATTGCAGGTGCTTGGGAATGGGCTTCGTTGGCAGGTTTTCGGGCAGGTGGTCGCTGGTCATTTTGCGCACTGGTGCTATCGACCACTGCGGTGCTGATCCTTGTGAGCGGACATTTGCGGTTGTTTGTTATCGAGCAGGTG
>CAMAYE010000032.1 GCA_945862135.1 Bordetella parapertussis | reverse complement strand
CGCGCCCGCGTTGTAATCGCAGTGGTAATGGGTGTACGGCGCGCTGCCGATGCCATCCCGCGGCTGGATATCGACACGGATACGATGCCCTTTCTTGAACACCATGCTCGTCGGCCAGACCTCAACACGGCATTCGACGATTTCGCCTTTTTTCAGCCACAACCGTTCGTCATGCGAGTGGTAGGGCCGGAACGGCAATGTCTTTTCCGGATCGAGTTTGCGATGTGACGCGCGCAGCCAACCCTTGGTGACGCAGGGCACCGGTTGCCCGTGCTGGCCGACTTCGCAGACATCATGACCATCGGGATACATGTTGCGGATGGTCACAAAAAGATCCATGTCCTCGGAGGTGCTCGAAACCCACAGATTGGCAACGAGCGGTCCGGTGACCTCGGTATCTTCAGCAAGCACGGGCGTCACAAATGAAACGCCGCTGCGGCCGGAGGCGCCGTGACCATGGGTGGTGGCCAATGACGATGCCGATGCCACACCGGCGCTGGTGGAGCCGCTGCCGGAGTACGTGGCCTTGGCCGGATTGCGCGGCGGCGTCTTGACCAGCGTGCCTTCGAGGAGTTCTTCCTTATCGGTCGGCTGGCGCTCGATGTTCAGATACATCTTGGTCCACTTCGTACGCTTCAGCGGCCATTCGTTTTCATAACGGAAGGGATAGGGCTTCTTGCTGCCGCCGGTGCGGATTTCCAGCTTGACCGGCGGATCTTTCATGATGCCGGTGTCGATGCCCTTGAGCCAGTAATCAAACCAGCGCAGCTGATCGGTACGTCCTTCCTCCGAATGGTAGGGATGGAAGTGTGACCCGGTATGAATGCGCAGCTTCTTGTGCTTGGAGGCAGCATTCATGAAGCCTTCGGTATTACCGCGCAGATGCATCGAGAAGCCGCCCCAGTTGCCGACCGAATAGACCGGAACCTTGATCTTGTCCCACTGCGCGCTGTTCGAGCGCCAGTATTGGGAGTCGAGATCGTTGCGCATGTAATTCCACATCATGTCATTGTGGAAGGCGTCGGGGTTGTAGCTGCGCGGCTTGCCCAGCAGATGGTGGGCCGTATGCGTGAGCCACCAGTTGCCGATGAAGCCCAATGCAAAAATGCCGCCGTGGTAGGCCTGATCGCGATACTGATCCGCGCGCCCTTCCCAGGGCATGATGCATTTCAGCGAAGGCGGCTGCATGTTGGCGGCGCGCCATTGTGATGAGGCGTGGTACGAAATGCCCGACATGCCAACGTTGCCCGAGCACCAAGGCTGCTTGGCCACCCACTCGATGGCGTCATAGGTATCGAGCGCCTCCTGATAGGAGCTCGGTTCGGATTTGCCGGGTGAGCGGCCGGCACCGCGGGAATCGACGCGCACACAGGCATAACCGCGCGGACACCACCACATCGGATTGACCGTTTCCCAGCACATATAGGGATTGGCTTTCTCCTCGAGGTCTGCCGGCGGACTCCAGACCTTGTCTTTCTGATAGACGCTGGTGTTGAACAACACCGGCACCTTGTCCTTGAAATTCGGGCGGAAGATGTCGGCGTAGAGCAGCGTGCCGTCGCGCATCGGAATCTGCACGTTTTTTTCAACGACCAGTTTCATCTTGCGTGGTTGTGAGACTTTGTAGGGTTTGCGATTCATAAACGCACTCGCTCCTGGATTTTCAATGATGATCAAGAAGAAAAACGGATAATTGGAAATGACGGTTATTCAGCAACAACCCCAGCCGCCCGGGCCACTTTGCTCCAACGCTCGATCTCGGTGCGGTTGTAGCGGTCATACTCTTCCGGCGTGTTGCCAACCGGTATCGCACCCTGATCGGACAACGTTTTGCTGACGCCTGGATCATGGAGCGCCTTGACCACGGCCGCATTCAACTTTTCGATTACCGGTCTGGGTGTTTTTGCCGGGGCAAACATGCCGAAGCCGCTGGAAACCAGAAAGTCCTTGAAGCCCTGCTCAATCATCGTCGGAACTTCAGGTGCCGCGGACGACCGCTTTTGCGTCGCCTGCGCAATCATTCGCAAACGGCCGGCGCGTACGAAATGTATGAAGGCAGGCATGCTCGCGAAAATCATGTGTGCCTGCCCGGCAACAACGTCGCCCGTGGCTGGTCCGACGCCCTTGTACGGCACATGGAGCATTTTTATTCCAGCCGCCGAAGACAACATCTCCATGGCAAGGTGCGTTGAGGTGCCTCGCCCTGGCGTGGCATAGGCCAGCTCCCCAGGACGCAATTTCGCAAGGGCAACCAGTTGCCTGACATCGCGTACGGGCAGTGAGGGATGCACGACCAATGCATTGGGTACGTCTGCAATCAGCGTCACTGGCGAGAAGTCGTTGATGGAGTCATAAGGCAGACTCTTTCTCGCGGCAGGATTGATCACATGTGCGCTCGATACCATGCCGATGGTGTAGCCGTCGGGCGGCGACTTCGCGACAATCGCAGTGCCGAGGGTGCTGCCGGCGCCACCTCGGTTATCGACGAGGATCTGCTGACCCAGATCCTGGGACATTTTGGGGGCAATTACTCGGGCAATGATGTCCGTGTTCCCCCCGGGCGCGAACGGCACCACCAACCGGATCGGCTTGGTCGGCCAGGATTGCGCTTGGACAAACGCAGACGTCATCAGTCCCGCGAGCAACAGGCTCGCGCAAAACACTCGATGCTTGTGCATCATCTCCTCCATTCGTGGAATGGTCGCCGGGCGCAGATGATTTTTATGTTGCGTCCCGTACGATTGATTTGCAGTGTAATACGGCTTGCCCGGCCCGCGTAAGGATGTCCAGCATATGACCCAACAAGCCTTCACCGGGATGCTCCTTATTGGTGCGATGTTTGCGCTGTATCAAAACACCACGACGGGTATGCGACTACCTTGAAGCTGTGAGCGACAGAATCGACTCACCATTTCAACGGAGGCCTACATGATCAAAGAAGTCAGCGGCGACCTGCTGCTAACCAAAGCCCAAGCCATTGCCCACGGCGTGGCGCCGAACGACCCGTTCCACACCGGTCTCGCCCTGCAGCTGCGTGAACAATGGCCGGCGATGTACAAGGATTTCCGGCATTTTTGCCAGTCCAAGCACCCCAAGGCCGGCACCCTTTGGGCATGGATGGGCGCTGACGGCAAGCGCGTCGTCAGCCTGTTCACCCAGGACGCGATTGAAGGCCATCACGGCGGCACTCCCGGCCCTGCAACGGTGCAACATGTCGGCCACGCGCTGCGCGAACTGGCGAAGCTGGCGGAAGCGGAAAAATTCACCAGCATCGCCCTGCCGCGCATTGCCACCGGGGTCGGACGGCTGGACTGGAGCGACGTCAAACCGCTGCTGGAACAGCATCTCGGCGCACTGAAAATCCCGGTCATCGTGTACACCACCTACCACGCCGGACAGCAGGCCAACGAAGGACTCTGAGGCAGGCAAGCGGCGCGGGCGCACCGCGCCGCCTCTGGTAATATCGCCGCTCCATACAGCGGCGACCGACCGGAGGAGCAGACCATGATTTACGAAGTGCGCACTTACGACATCAAACCCAAATCCCTTGGCGAAGTCGAAAAACGTTTCGGCGAAGCCTACGAATTCCGCAAGAAACTCTCGCCACTGGCCGCCTTCTGGCATACCGAAATCGGCCCGCTGAACCAGATCATCCATGTCTGGCCGTACAAAGACATCGCAGAGCGTGACCGTATCCGCGCCGAGGCCGTGGCTTCCGGCAACTGGCCGCCGAAAATCGGCGAGTTCATCGTCAACATGCGCTCGGAAATTTTCGTCCCGTTCAAGTTCTCGCCGGAGATCAAGCCCGGCAAGATGGGTCCTTATTTCGAGATGCGCACCTACACCTTCGCACCCGGCGAACTGGGCAAGATCCAGAGCGTCTGGGAAAAAGCCCTTCCCGAACGCCTGAAAATCAGCCCGCTGGTCGGGATCTGGTATTCGGAGCTCGGCGGACTGAACCGCTTCACCCATATCTGGGCCTACCCTTCGCTCGACGCCCGCAACGAGACCCGTGAAAAGGCCTCGGCCACCGGCGCCTGGCCGCCTTCGGCCTATGCCAAGCGCGAAGGCATGCCTGACGCATTGCTGGTCGCGCAGGAAAACAAGATCGTCATGCCGTCGGCTTTTTCGCCGCTGCATTAAGCCGCTGCAGGAAACCAGGAGCGGCGCATGCCCGTCGGCAAGCTTGATCATTATTCGATCCGCACGCTCGACATCGAGGCATCGCGCCGCTTTTACACGGAAGTCATGGGATTTTCGGTGGGCTTCCGTCCGCCGTTCAAGTTCCCCGGCATCTGGCTCTACAACGGCACGCAGTATCCGGAGACCACCGGCGTCGTGCACATCATCGGCATCGACCCTGACGATCCGCAGGGGCTGAAGGATTATCTGGGCGACCGCGACATCGCATCACTGCAGGGCACCGGTACGGTCGACCACATGGCGTTCATCGCGACCGGCCTTGCCGACATGCGCACGCGCCTGCAAGAGCACAACATTGCATGCCGTGAGCGGACAGTACCGTCGCTGGGCATTCATCAGGTGTTTTTCGAAGATCCGAGCGGCGTCACCATCGAGCTGAATTACCCCGCAGCCGAAGCCGCATCGGCCGCCTGAGCCATGACCGCTGCATCACGCGCGCCACGCGCAATCGTGATTGGCGGTTCGCTGGGCGGCCTGTTCGCCGCCAACCTTTTGCATCGGCAGGGTTGGGATGTCGAGGTCTACGAACAATCTGCAGAACCCCTCGCAGGCCGCGGCGCGGGCATCATTACCCACCCCGACCTGTTCGCCGCGCTTGAACGCATCGGCATCGCCGTGGATGACTCCATCGGCGTTGATATTGCAGGCCGGATCGCGTTCGATCACAACGGCTCCGTATTGGGAACGCTGGATATCCGGCAATGCCTGACAACATGGGGCCGCTTGCATACGCTACTGCTGGACGCCTTTCCGGCCGACCGTTACCACCTCGGTCACGCCTGCACAGGCATCGAACAGGATGCGGCATCAGCGACAGCCCGTTTTCGCAACGGCACGAGCGCAAGCGGTGAACTGCTGATTGGCGCCGACGGCATCCGTTCCGCCGTGCGCAGCCAGCTCGCGCCGGATACGCGTCCGGTATATGCGGGCTACATCGCCTGGCGCGGCCTAGTCGAGGAAAACGCGCTGTCTGCGGACACACATCGTGATCTATTCCCCAAATTCGCTTTCAGCCTCGCCGAACGGGAACACATGCTCGGTTATCCGGTAGCCGGTTTCGACAATTCGACGCGCGCCGGCAAACGCTGTTTCAACTTTGTCTGGTACCGTCCCACGAATGTGGAACGCGAACTGCCACTGCTGTGCACCGACATACACGGCAAGCAGCACGACATGTCGATTCCGCCGCCGCTGCTGCGCCCGGACACCGTCGATGCCATGCGCAGGGCTGCGCGGGAACATCTCTCGCCGCAATTCGCCGAAGTCGTCGAAAAAACCCGACAACCGTTTTTCCAGGCCATTTTCGATCTCGAATCGGCAACGATGCATCGTGGCCGCATTGCCTTGTTGGGTGATGCCGCGTTCGTCGCCCGGCCCCATTGCGGCATGGGTGTATCGAAGGCCGCCGGCGACGCACTGGCGCTGTCCGGCCTGTTGCGCAGTCATGAAAACAATCCGCTCAGGGCCTTGCCCGCCTATTCCGCTGATCGTGTGCGCTTCGGCAATGCCGTGGTTGCCCATGCGCGCGAACTCGGCGCCTACCTGCAGGCCTGCGACCGTGACGATGCGGCTGCCCTCGCCATGCGCGCCCGTGCGGCCCACCTGCACACCGCCGCCGCCGTCATGCGTGACATTGCCGTCACGCGTGAATTTTGAAGGCACAAAAGCTTAGAATCAGCTTGCGCGACATGCGCCGAACGGAGCCATCCGCATGAACGTAACACCGGTATACGCCAGCATCCTGGGCCTGCTGTTCGTTGGGCTGAGCTTCCGCACGATCAGGCTGCGGCGCAGACTTCATGTCGCCCTCGGCGACAACGACAATGCAGAATTGCGCCGCGCCATGCGCGTGCACGCCAATTTTGCCGAATACGTACCGCTGACCCTGCTGCTGGTGTTTTTTGTGGAAATGGACGGATCACCCGCCGCATGGGTGCACGCGCTGTGCCTGGCCCTGATGTGCGGGCGACTGCTGCATGCCTGGGGCGTCAGTCAAGTCCGGGAAAACTTCCGCTTTCGCGTCACGGGCATGGTGCTGACTTTCGGTACCATCATGGCCGCCGGAGCGACCATCGTGCTCACAAGGATTTTCTGACGACCGGAATCAGCGCCGGTATTCCCCGGGATTCAGTCGGTCGATATCCGCCTGCACCTGCTCGCGGCTGCGCTCGTAAACAATCTCGCGCCCCATCACCGACCCGGCATAGGCCATGCCGTTGCGCGTGGGCGTCAATTCGCACTTGACGCTGTGCACGCCGCTGCCGAGCACCACCTGGATCGAGGACGGCCGCTTGTCGAATACCACGACGTCCATCAGCTGCTTGGTTTCGGTAACACGCACCTTGATGGTTTCGTTGATCAATTCGGCATCCCGGGTCAATCGTTGATCGAAAACTGCACAACGCTGAAATCCAGCTTAGCCGACCCATCCGGGCAGGGCAAGCGGCGCACGGAGGGCAAAGAGAAAACCTCTGCCGAATCCGCCCAAATTGGGCGGGCCTGACGGTCAGCGCTTCCCTTATAATTTCGGCCTTTCCCGCTTCCCCTCCCCGAGACTGACATGCTGATCAAATTCACGCTCAACGGCGACCCTGTTGAGGTTCACCTGAAATCCGCGGACCGCCTGCTCGTCGACGTGTTGCGCGAAGACCTGCAAATGACCGGCACCAAACACGGCTGCGGCATCGGCGCCTGCGGCACCTGTACCGTGATCATCGACGGCGCGCCGGTTTCTTCATGCCTGCAACTGGCCGCACTGTGTGACGGCACCAAGGTGCGCACCGTCGAAGGACTGGATCAAGCCGGCGTACTGCACCCAGTGCAACAGGCCTTCATCAACAAGTCGGCGATGCAATGCGGCATCTGCATCCCGGGGCATGTGATGCAGTGTGTATCGCTGCTCGAAAAAAAACCCGATCCCAGCGAACAGGACATCCGCGAGAGTGCGGACAGCGTGTATTGCCGCTGCACCGGCTACGTGAAAATCATGGATGCCTATCGTGAAGCATCAGCGCTGCTGAAAAAGGCGGGCAAGGCATGAGCAACCGTCACCAGAACCTGCGCGACCCCAAATTCGAATCCGGCCTGCTGGTAGTCGGCAAGGACGTCCCGCGCACCGATGCACAGCCCAAAGTCACCGGCGCTTCGCAATATGTCGCCGACCTGCACATGCCAGGCATGTTGTACGCCGCGGTGCTGCGCAGCCCGCACGCCAATGCGCGCATCCTGTCGATCGACACCAGCGCCGCGCGCGCGATGCCCGGCGTCAAGGCCGTGGTCACCGGCGAAGACACCGCCAAGCGCAAATGGGGCGCCTTCCGGCCCGATCTCTATCCATTGGCCATCGGTCGTGTGCGTTATGTCGGTGACGAAGTCGCTGCGGTCGCTGCAACCGATCCGGAAACCGCGCGCGCCGCGGTTGATCGCATTGTTGTTCAATATGAACCGCTGCCCGCGGTATTTTCTCTTGATGAAGCCATGGCGGCCGGTGCGCCATTGGTGCATGACGATGCTCCGGGCAATGTTGCCCATGAATTTGCGTTTGAGCGCGGCGAAGTGGATGCCGGCTTCAAGGCCTCCGACGTGGTTGTCGAAGGCACCTGGGATTCGATCCGCCAGTGGCATTCCTCGCTGGAAACCATCGGCTGCGTCGCGCACTGGACCAACAACCGGGTGACGATGTGGTGCAACACGCAGACCCCCTTCCTCGCCCGCGGTCGTTATTCTGTTGCACTGGGTGTTCCGGAATCACAGGTGCGGGTGATCCAGACCGAAGTCGGCGGCGGTTTCGGCGGCAAGTCCGGCGATGACAACTGTTCGGTGATCGCAGCGATCCTCGCGCGCAAGGCCGGTCGCCCGGTCAAACTGATCCACACCCGTGAAGAAGAGTTCCTCGCCAGCCATCCGCGCATGCCCATGCGTTACTGGGTGCGCCTGGGTTTCTCCAAGGCGGGCAAGGTGCTGGCCAAGGAAATCCGCATGTGGGCCGACAACGGCGCCTATACCGGAAAATCCCAGGCGATTCTTGGTGCCGCAACGGTGCGTCATGACGCGCTGTATAAATATCCGAATGCCCGTGCGAAATCGACGCTGCTTTATACCAACCTGGTACCGACTGGCGCCTTCCGCGGTTTCGGCAACCCGTCAGCCGACTGGGCCGTCGAGCAGGCCTGGGATCTCGCCGCCGAGGAACTGAAGATCGACGTTGTTGATCTGTTGCGCATGAACGCCGTTGAAGAAGGCGACGTCTCACCGCACAACCACAAGATCACCAGCGGCGAACTGCGCCAGTGCATCGACAAGGCCGCCGAGCTGATTCAGTGGAAGGACAAACGCAAGACGCACAAACCGGATACCGGCCTCGGCATGGGCTGCAGCATCCACGTCAACGGTCGCCGCAGTTTTGGCGACTGGGACGGCAGTTCAGCCATCGTTCGCATCAACGAAGACGGCCGCGCCACCATCATCACCGGTGAAGGCGAAATCGGCCAGGGCACTCTGACCGTGCTGCGGCAGATCGCCGCCGAAGAATTGTGCATGCCTTATGACGACATCGACATCACCCGGCCCGACACCGATGTGCACCCGCACTCGCTGGGCGCGCTGGCCAGCCGCGTGACGTACGTTGCCGGCAATGCCGTCAAACGCGCCGCAGCGGAAGCTTACAAACAGCTGATGGCGGCAGCGTCCGAGCAGTTCAAAAAACCGATTGATGAACTCACCATCATCAACGGCCAGATCGGCCCGCGCAAAGGTGCCGAAAGCGAATTCAAACCGATCAGTGCTGTTGTTCGCGCCAACATCTATAAACGCGGCGGCGAAGCCATTGTCGGCGTCGGCAACTGGGACAACCCCTCGGAGTTTCCGGATCACAGCCGCTACGGCAATGAATCCGGCGCCTATAACTTTGCCGCGCAGGCGGTTGAAGTCGAAGTGGACCGCGGCACCGGCCAAGTGAAACTGAACGAGATTTCGGCTGTGGTCGATTGCGGCACGGTCATCCACCCGTCCGCCGCACAGGGTCAGGTTGAAGGCGCCGTGGTGCAGGGCATCGGCCTGGCAATGATCGAACATTTCGACTGGCATCAGGGCACGCCTACCGATCCGCAATACATCGACTACCCGCTGCCGTCCGCAGACTTTGTGCCGAAGATGCACGTCGCGTTTGCCGATTCCTACGAGCCCTCGGGTCCGTTCGGCGCCAAGGGCCTCGGCGAGATTGGTCTTGATGCGATTCCCGCAGCAATCGCCAATGCGATTGCCGATGCGGTCGGCGTACGCATCTACGCATTGCCGATCACTGCCGAAAAAATCCATCGCGCGCTGCATCCGGAACTGTATGCCGAAGAAGACAAAACACCGGCAGCACCGCCCAAAGGCGGCGTGTGGTCGCGGCTGGTCACCGGCCGGCCCTCAGGTGTGCGTCCTTCGCAACCGGAACTGCTGCAACCGAAGAGCGTTGATGAAGCAGTGAAGCTCTATGCCGAAGGTGACACCGCCATTGTTTCCGGCGGCATGTCGCACGCAATCCGCCGCGAACGCACCGGTTACCCGCAGGCCAAACGCCTGATGGTCGTCAACCGCATCCCGGAACTACTTGAAATAATCAATAAAAACAATATTTTACGTATTGGCTCTGCAGTGAACCAGCAGGCGCTGTACGAATTGCCCGGACTGCGCGAGCAGTGGGCCGTGCTGGCTGAGTCGCTTGACGCCGCGGGCCATACCCGCGTGCGGCAGATGACCACTGTCGGCGGCAGCGTTGGCCCGCTGATCGGCGGCTTTGATCTGCCGGTGGCATTGGTCGCGCTGAATGCGCATGTCGTCACCACCACTGCTGCAGCCGGACAAAAAACGTATGCACTGACCGAAGCCTTTGACAAACGTTTCGCCAAGGATGAAATGCTGGTTGCCGTTGAAATCGATGCCCTGCCTGCACGCAGCGGCTCGGCCTTCCACAAGTTCCTGCCGCGCGGCGTGATGGAAACACCTACGGCAAATGCCGCGGCTACTGTAACGCTCGATGTGAACGGCAAATGCGTCGCCGCCCGACTGGTGGTCGGCGCCGTCAGCTGGAAGCCGATCGTTGTCGATCTGACATCGCTCAATGGCTCAGCGTTCGACGAAGCGCAAATTCGCGCTGCAGTCAAACCGGTTCGCGAACTTGCGCAACCGCTGAGCAACGTTCGCGGCTCCGCGATGTACAAACGCAATATGGCTGTGGAGATCGGTGCACGCACGCTGATCCGTGCGTGGCAAAAAGCAATGCAAAACCCACTCCGTTCGCCCTGAGCTTGTCGAAGGGCGAATTTGTACCAAACGGGCTTCGACAGGCTCAGCCCGAACGGTGTTTATTAAAAGAACCGCGCCTGATACAAGGATCGTTGAACATGTCCAATCGCTTCAAAACTTCCGACGGCTGCGAAATCGCCTACACCCTGCACAACGGCGCCGGCAGCAATGCGCCGCGTATCGCACTGGTACATTCTCTGGCGCTGGATCGCAGCATCTGGGACGACGTCGCGCAGGAACTGTCGCGCGAGTGCCAGGTGCTGACCTGGGACTGCCGCGGTCATGGCCGTTCCGGCCAGCCGCTGACCACCTACACGCCGCAGTTGTTCGCGCGTGATCTCGCCGAACTGATGGATCACATCCAGTGGCCGTCCGCGATTGTCGGCGGCTGCTCGATGGGCGGCATGGTGGCGCAGGCCTTTGCGATTGAATATCCCAAGCGCAGCACCGGCCTGGTACTGATCGACACCACGGCCTGGTATGGCGAAGATGCACCCAAGGTGTGGCGCGAGCGCGGCGCTACCGGCAAGGAAAAAGGCATGGCCGCGCTGGTTGAATTCCAGACCGGCCGCTGGTTCGGCGATGCTTTCCGTGCCAATCAGAAAGCCACGGTCGATCGTCTGGTCAAGGTCTTCCTTGAAAACAATGTCGACTGCTATGTCAAAACCTGCGAAATGCTCGGCGACGGCGACCTGCGTTCGGGTCTCTCGACGATCAAGGTGCCGACCGCGGTGGCTGTCGGCGAAGAAGATTACGCCACACCCGTTGCAATGGCCGAAGTACTGCACAAGGGCATCGCCGGTTCGACGCTGACCGTGCTGCCCGGCGGCCGCCACATCACGCCGACTGAAAAACCGCAGGATATCGCCGCGCGTTTCCGCGAAGTCATCGCGCGGAGCAAGTAAGCATGAACGCTGCGAAACCCCGTTGTCTCGACATCCACGCGCATCACGTCGGCCAGCCGCTGGTCGAACGCATCAATGCCGAAGGTGAAAAACACGGCGTCAAGATCGTCAAGGGTGACGACGGCGCGACGCGCATTTCCGTCGGCGGCCGCCTCACCGGCATGCCGCTGATCCCGCCGCTGAACGATGAAGCAGCGCGATTGAAATGGATGGATGAAGCCGGCATTGATGTACAACTGCTCGCCGGCTGGATGGACCTCGCGGGTTATCACCTGCCGACCGAAGCCGGCCAGTGGCTGGCGCGCGCACAGAACGAAACGCTGGCTGAAATGGCCGCGCGCCGACCCGATCGTTATGCCGCAGCGGCAGCGGTTCCATTGCAGGACGCTGCCGTCGCCGCCGAAGAACTGCGTTACGCGGTACAAAAACTCGGCCATCGCGCGGTGCAGATCGGCGCCCGCGTCGAAGAAGAAGGCCTCGACGCGCCGCAGTACGACGTGTTCTGGTCGGCTGCGCAGGAACTCAATGTGCCGGTAATCATCCACCCGGCCGACCTCGCAGTACCGCCGCGCATCCGCAGACTGTTTCTGCACATCCTCGTCGGCAATCCGAGTGAAACAACTTTCGCTGCGGCCGCGCTGCTGCTCGGTGGCGTGTTCGACCGCTTCCCGAAACTGCGCGTGCTGCTGGTGCATGGCGGCGGCTGCGTGCCCTACCAGTTCGGCCGCATCGACCGCGGTCGCATCACCGCGCCGCCTTTCGCCAAAGGTTCGGTAAAAAATCCGCTGGGCCAGTACGCCACCAATCTTTATTACGACACCGTGCTCCATGACGACGAAGCATTCCGTTATTTGATCGAACGTGTCGGCGCCGGCCAGGTCGCGCTGGGCAGCGATTACCCATTCCCGCTGCGCGATCCGGACCCTGTAAAATTCATAAATAAAAACAACAAGATGGATGATGCCTCCCGGCGTGCCGTGTGCTGGAATACCGGCGCAGCGCTGCTCGGCTTGAAGTAATCACGAGGACAACAACATGACAACCAATACCGTGCGCACCCTGCTTGCCGCCGTGCTGATCTGCGCTGCCGGAACCGTAGCAGCGCGAAACTATCCGACCGGCCCGGTGCGCATCATCGTGCCCTTTCCCGCGGGCGGCGGCATCGACACCATGGCGCGTCTGTTCGCACCGAAACTGTCGGAGGCCATCGGCCGCACCGTGCTGGTTGACAACCGCGCCGGCGCCAACGGCATGATCGGCTCACGCGTCGTCGCCAAATCGCCACGCGACGGTTACACGCTGCTGGTGAATGGCGTCAATTTCGTCACCACGCCGAGCATATTCAAGAACGCGGAATACGATCCGGTCAAAGACTTTGACGCAATCAGCCTGCTCGCCCTGGCGCCGAACATACTCGTCGTGCATCCTTCCCTGCCTGCAAAAAACGTGAAGGACTTTATCGCGCTCGCCAAAGCACGGCCCGGCCTCGTGCTGTTCGCCGGGTCCGACAGCGGCAGCACACCGCATCTCGCCGGAGAACTCTTCAAGACCCTGACCAAAACGGACATGGTGCACGTGCCTTATCGCGGCACCGGCCCGGCCATCACCGCCATCCTCTCCGGCGAAGTCAGCACGATGTTCATGCCAGCGCTGACTGCGCTGCCATTGATCCAGTCCGGACGCGTGCGTGCTCTGGGCGTGACTACGCTGGAGCGCCTTCCCGCCCTGCCCGAACTGCCGACGGTTTCGGAATCGGGACTGAAGGGTTATCAATCCAGCCAGTGGTATGGCGTGCTGGCGCCCGCGGGCACACCGCCGGAAATCCTCAACCTGCTCAACGGCCACGCTGCAAAAATCATGCATACGCCGGACATGAAGGAACGCATGAAGAACAGCGGCAGCGTCGCCGTCGGCAGCTCGCGTGAAATGTTCAGCAAGTTCCTCCAGACCGAATTCACCAAATGGGCTAAGGTCATCAAGGACTCCGGCGCGAAAGTGGATTAGGCTGAAACCTGAAACCAAAAACCTTTAGCCACAGAGAGCACAGAGTTCACAGAGTTTCTCGGGTTGTTGAGCGACAACGCGACAGTAAGCACCCATACAGACTGGCGGCTATGTACCTGCAGGGTTTTTCTCTGTGACCTCTGTGCCCTCTGTGGCTGCATTTGACTTTAGCTTTTGCAGTGTTCATTAAAGGACTTATCGTGACTGAACAAAACAAGAACGCCATCAAACACGAAACCCCGATCCCTTCCGCCGCCAGCGACACCCTTTACGGCAGTGATGTCATCGCCGGCACGCTGCGCGCGCTGGACATCGAGTACATCGCGCTGAATCCCGGCGCGAGTTACCGCGGTCTGCACGACAGCCTGGTCAATTATCTCGGCAACAAGAAGCCGCAGATGGTGCTGTGCCTGCATGATGAAAACGCCGCGTCGATTGCGCAGGGTTACTGGAAGGCCAGCAACAAGCTGATGGCCGTCGGCCTGCATTCCAACGTCGGCCTGATGCACGCGTCGATGCCGATTTTCAATGCCTGGTGCGACCGCGCGCCGATGCTGATTCTCGGCGCCACCGGCCCCTGGGATGCGGCGAAGCGCCGGCCGTGGATCGACTGGATCCACACCTGCTCGGATCAGGCCGCACTGGTGCGCAACTTCACCAAGTGGGACAACCAGCCGGGTTCGGTCGCCGCTGCGGTTGAAGCGATGATTCGCGGCGCGCAACTGTCGATGACCGCACCACGCGCGCCGGTCTACGTGAACCTCGACGTCACCATCCAGGAAGAAAAACTCGAAGCCCCGCTGCCCATGCCCGACATGGCACGCTACGCTGCGCCGCCGATGGTGCGTCCGTCAGACAGCGAAATCGAAGCTGCCGCAAAACTGCTGTCGAATGCCAAAAATCCGGTGATGCTCTGCGGCCGCGGTTCACGCCGGCTCGACCACTGGAACGCCCGTGTCGCATTCGCCGAAAAACTCGACATGCGCGTGATCACCCAGATCAAACTCGCCGCGTCCTTCCCCACCGACCACCGCCTGCATGCAGCACCCCCGGCCAACCGTCTGGTGCCGGCCGCGAAAAAAACGCTGGCCGAAGCCGATGTGATCATCGCGCTGGACTGGCTGGATCTCGCCGGCGCGCTGAAGCAGACCTTTGGCGGCAAACCGGTCAATGCAAAAATCATCAACATCTCCAGTGACAGTCAGCTGCATCGCGGCTGGAGCATGGATTACCAGGCACTGCCGCCGGCCGACGTGTGGATGAACTGCGAGCCCGATTCCGCGGTGCCGCTGCTGACCGCTGCGGTCACGGCACGGCCGCGCAAGATCGAAGGACCGGCCTATGCGCTGGCCGGCGCGCCCGCCGAACCGCTGGCGCTGAAAGGCCTGGCCCATGCGCTCAACGCCGCCATTGGCAAGGAGGACGTCAGCATTACCCACCTGCCGCTGGGCTGGAGCGGCGCTTACACCCACTTCCGTCATCCGCTGGATTACCTCGGTTTCGACGGCGGTGGCGGCGTCGGCGCTGGCCCCGGCCTGACCATTGGCGCAGCGCTTGCGCTGAAAGGCAGCGGCCGCATTCCCATCGGCCTGATGGGCGACGGCAACTTCCTGATGGGCAACACCGCGGTGTGGACCGCGGTGCATTATCAGATCCCCTGCCTGATGATCATCTGCAACAACCGCTCCTTCTTCAACGATGAACGCCATCAGGGCCATGTCGCCGAATACCGCGGCCGGCCCTCCGAAAACGCGTGGATCGGCCAGAAGATCAATGATCCCGACATCGACATCGCCGCAATGGCGCGCGCACAGGGCGCGGAAGGCATCGGCCCGGTCACCACCATGGCAGACATGCAGCCGGCCATCGAACGCGGAATTGCCATCGTCAAGGCTGGCGGCGTTTGTGTCATCGATGCCCGCGTTCTGCCGGGCTATGATGGTGAGTGAAGGTCAGGATCGAGGACAGCGCATCAAGGATTGAGGGACATCAAGCGCCCATTCCGGTACCACACAACAAACAGCGAGGAGAACCACATGATCAAACACACACCTATCGCCGTCATGCTCGGCTGCGCAGTGCTGGCCGGCGCATTGCCGGCAGTCGCCGCAGACAACTACCCGTCGCGGCCCGTCCGTGTCATCGTGCCGCAGACCGCTGGCGGATCAACGGACGTCGCAGCGCGTATCGTCACCGATCGCCTGAGTGAATCACTGAAGCAGAACTTCGTCGTCGATAACCGCCCCGGAGCCGGCAGCCTCAACGGCACTGACATGGTGGCCAAGGCCGCAGCCGATGGTTATACGCTGCTGTCGATCGCCGCCTCGTTCACCATCACGCCGGCCATGCAGAGCAAGATGCCGTTTGATCCGGTGCGCGACTTCATTCCAATCACCCAGTTTGCCGACCTGCCGCACATCGTGGTCGTGAATCCCTCGGTGGCTGCAAAAACCATGGTCGAACTCGTCGCGCTGCTGAAAAGCAAACCGGGGCAGATCACCTGCGGCTTCAGCGGCATCGGCACCAGCACCCATCTGGCGATCGAACTGTTTCAGCATGTCAGCGGAACCAAAATGCTGCTGGTGCCGTACAAGGGCGGCTCACCGGCAATGACCGCGCTTCTCGGCGGCCAGGTGCAGGTCAATTTTGCCGCCAGCTCGACCGCGATCCCGCACATCCGCGCGGGCAAGCTGCGTGCGATGGCGGTGACCGGAGCCAAACGTTCGACTGCGGTACCCGATTTGCCGACCATGGCCGAAGCCGGAATCAAGGGTTACCAGCATGCGTCATGGGTGGGCCTGCTGGCGCCGGCAAAAACGCCGCAATCAATCATTGAGCGCCTGCATGCGGAGTCAGTGAACATCCTCGGCCGCGACGACGTCAAGAAACTGTTCCTGCGCAGCGGCATGGAAACCGAAGGTAATACACCGCAGGAATTCGCGGCAACGGTGAAAGAGGAAGTCGAAAAATGGAAAAAGCTGGTGAAGATCGCCGGCATCCAGCCGAACTGATTCTCGCGATTAGTTCTTCACAAAAAAACGCAGGCTACGGCCTGCGTTTTGTTTTACGGACCTGACGTCAAGGTCAGGAAGCAGCCTGGGACTTGTCGGGATGGTCCGCACTCATCAGCGCACGGAAAGTCAGCACGGGAATGGATGAGCGATGCAGCACGCGACTCGCCTCGCTGCCGAGCAGCATCGACACCAGACCCATGCGGTGTCGTGAAGTCATCACGATCAGGTCGCAACCGCGATCATTGGCGGCATCAACAATGGCATCGTAGGGCTGCATGCCCTTGACCATGATCGTGTCGCACGGCACCCCCGCGGAATCGGCGGTTTTCTGCACGAATGCCAGGAAGCTTTTGGCGCGATCGCTGTCGCGCGCTTCCATGTCTTCGTCCAGTTCCGATGGCACCAGGCCTTCGGGTCCGAGCATCATCCGGTAATCCTGCATGACATGAATGCCGGTCACCTTCGCACCACAAAGCTTCGCCAGTTCGATGCCGCGTTCGACGGCTCGTTCGGAATGCTCAGTGCCATCGGTCGGCATCAGAATATGTTTGAACATGGACGCTCCTCGCTGTTTGATTTGAATATCCGGCGCAAGCAGCCAATGCTAGTCAAATTTGCCGCAAGCCCCTCAATAACCGCACAGTACGTTGCCGTGCGGCTTGCATGGTCGCGCAGATCGGGCACCCGCGTCCATCATGCGTCAAAGGAAGTGCCCTGCTCAACCGGGCAACCAGCAGTTTGCCCGGCGACATAAAACAATAATCAATAAAATCAAATACTTAAAAATCCCGATGCTGCAGGCTATTTCTCCGGGTCTTTATCCGGGCGATAACTGGTCTCCGGCCGCAGCCCTTTGCGCACGGCCTTCTCGCTGATGCGGCCGTTTTCCAGATAGCCGCCGGTAGCGGCGCGTTTGCCACCTTCATCCCACACTGCCAGCCAGTCGCCGACCGGTGAACCGAACCACGGTGACTGCGGCCGCAGCTTGGGCAGCCCCATCTCTTCCCAGATCTGGCGCGAACGCTCCATGTATTCGCGCTTGGGCAATGCAAACGGCGGCAGCACTTCCTTGGTCGTCGCATCAATCAGCAGCGTTGCGTCTTCCTCATCGGTTTCATGTTCGCGTTCAGGACCATGGCCGCCGCTGCGGTGTTTCAGCACCTGCAGGTCTTCCGCCGGATTCATGCGGAAGGCCAGCGCCCAGAACAGCGCATCGGAATTTTCCGGATCGACGTCATCATTCACCGCAATGCCGATCTTGCCGCAGTCGGCCTTGAACGCGCTCATGCCATACAACGCACGCCATACCTCGCTGCGCGGCGTGCCCTGTTCGACGGTGACGATGGTCATGCGCCGCAACGCGGTCATGCGTTCGTGCAGCGTGACGCGTTTGACCGCCTTGATGCCCAGCGTATTGCGCAGGTGCGACAGGAACATCGGCTCGAAGGAAACACGCTTGATCGCGCTCGATTCGCTGGGCGTGACCTGGCTGAGGTAGGAAGCAACAATGGCATTCTTGCGATGCGTAATCGCGGTAACGCGCATCGGCATGTTGAACTGTTCCAGCGCAACATGGCCATGGGATTCTCCGAAGGGGCCTTCCGGTTCAACATGCTCCAGATCAATCAGGCCTTCGATGACGATCTCCGCATCAGCCGGCACCAGCAGATCCACCGTTTTGGCCTTGACCACGTTGATCGGCGCACCGGCGACACCACCGGCAACACCGACCTCATCGAGATCAATCGGCAGCTTCATCGGCGCAACAAAGGCCACGCAGGGCGGCGCACCAAGCACGATCGCCACCGGCATGGTCTTGTCGCCGCGCTTCTGGTGTTTCTGGTAATGACGGTAACCGCCGGCACCGCCGACCCGCGTCGCCATGCGTACCACCATGCGATCCGGCGACTTCAGGCCGGCGCGGTAGGTGCCGTGGTTCTGAATGCCGGTTTCAGGATCCTTGGTAATGACATTGGTCGCCGTCAGCGTCGGCGCGCCGTCAAAGCCCGGCGTCGATACCGGAATCGGCAGTGAATCCAGGCCGTTGCCTTCGCCCTTGAGTTGATCACCGGTAATGACAACATCCTGGCAGGCGCCGGTTTCGACCACGCGCGGCGGGATTGGATTGGCGATGGCTTTGTCCCAGAGCTGCTGTACCTGGTCCAGCGGCGCACCCATGCCCACGCCGTAGATCTCGCGATTGCCGGCAAAAGCGCCGACCACGACGGGGAACTTGTATTTGCGTCCCTGCGCGTTGACAACATTGGTGAACAGGAAGGCCTTGCGTTCATGCTCCTCGATGCCACCGACGTACTGCCAGCGCACCAGCGGATGCATCTCCGCATCCTTGTCGATCGGACGGTCCACCTCGACCAGCAGGCCGCGCTGGCGCAGCGCATCGAGATGGTCATGCAAGTCCGCGTAACCGCGGTCACTTTTTTTCATGCTGATGCAGGGCTCCTGAAGCGACAGTTATTTGACGCGCGTCGCAGTCCACGGCGCGGTCTTGCCGCCGGCGGTCACCGTGCCTTCAATGGTATTGCCGCTGACTTTTCCGGCGTAGCGCGCTTCACCTGCGGTAAAGCTGATCTGGTCGCCGCGCAAGCGGCCCAGCTGGACATTGGACATTTTGCCGCCGCTGCTAAAAGAACCCTGAAACATCTGGTATTCCTGAGCGAGCTTGATCTCATCATTGCCGGATTTCCACACGCCCTCGACTTTCGCCGGCACGATCCACATATAGGCCGTGCAGTAGCTGGTGCATTCGCCCTTGGCGCCCTGGGTCTCGTCCGATTTCCAGTCGCCCATCGTGAACGAATTCGACACCACGCGTGTGCCCGGCTTCATGTTGAGGATGGTCGGGCGCAGTTTGACGTTGAGGTCGGGCAGCAGGAACAACGTGATCACCGTGGCCTTGGTGAAATCGGTTTCGAAAATGTCGCCATGGATGAAGGTGGCTTTGCCGGTGACACCCGCCGCTGCGGCATTGCGACGCGACAGTTCGACCATATCCGGGTTGTATTCCACGCCATAGGCGGTGGCGCCGCGTTTGGCTGCGGTGATCACCGTACGGCCATCGCCTGAACCGAGATCGTAATGGATGTCTTTCGGCGTCAGCTTGGCCATGTCGAGCATGCGGTCAATCAGACCCTGCGCGGTCGGCACCCACACCACGTCCTTGCCGGCCTGGCCGACTTCGGGCTGGAATTCCTGTTTGGCGGCAGTTTGCGCCTGGGCCGCAGTGACGATGGTAAAGCAGGACAATGCGAGCGCCAGCAGAGTGCGGCGCGCTTGAATCATCGAGTGCATGGTCAATCTCCAAGGGGAATTGATGAATGGCTGCCGGGCGATGATACCGGATTCAGCCTGCAAAATACGCCGCCGGCCATCGGGATTATGATGGTGTTTTGAAAGCCGCCATCGTGATGAACAAACCCTCGCCGCAACACCGCATCGTCAAGATGGCCTGTCCCCACGACTGCCCGGACACCTGCGCGATGGAAATTACCGTCGAAGACGGCAAGGCCATTGCCGTACGCGGCGGCGACATGCCTTTCACCGCCGGCACGCTGTGCACCAAAGTCGCGCGGTACCTCGACCGCACCTACGCGCCGTCACGCATTCTTTACCCCATGAAACGCATCGGCACCAAAGGCGAGGGCCGCTTCGCGCGCATTTCCTGGGATGAAGCACTGGACACCATCGCTGCACGTTTCAAAACCATCGCGGCCGAAGACCCGCAGCAGATCCTGCCGGTCAGTTATGCCGGCACCATGGGCCAGGTGAATTACGCCGGCATGGACCGGCGCTTTTTCCACCGCCTCGGCGCCAGCCTGCTCGAACGCACGCTTTGCGCGTCGGCGGGCAGGGCCGGCTTGAAGATCACGCTGGGCGGATCTGTGGGCAGCGATCCGGAACAGGCCGAACATTCCAGACTGATCATCATCTGGGGCTCCAACCCGGTCATTTCCAACCTGCATTTCTGGACGCGCTGCCAGGAGGCCAAACGCCGCGGCGCAAAACTGGTGATCATCGATCCGCGGCGCAATGAAACCGCGGAAAAATGCGACCAGCACATCGCCCCCTATCCCGGCACCGATGCCGCTCTTGCGCTGGCGATGATGCACGTGATCATCGGGGAAGGATTGACCGACGCTGACTATATTGAAAAACACACGCTGGGTTACACCTCACTGGCCGCGCGCGTGCGCGAGTGGACGCCGCAACGCGCCGCAGCCATTTGCGGCATTACCGCGGAAGAAATCATCAACCTCGCCCGCGAATACGCACGTACCCGCCCGGCAATGATCCGCATCAACCTCGGGCTGCAACGCCATGCCGGCGGCGGCATGGCCGTGCGCACCATCACCTGTCTGCCGGCCTTGACCGGCAGCTGGCGCGATGCCGCAGGCGGCGTGTTGCTGATGACCAGTGATTTCTACGGCTTCAACCAACAGGCCCTGGAACGTCCAGACCTGCTGCGCGGAAAACCCCGCACCATCAACATAGCCGCACTGGGCAATGCGTTGACCAGTGCACAACCGCCGGTCAAGGCGGCCTACGTTTACAACAACAACCCGGTTGCGGTGTGCCCGGACTCGCGCAAAGTCATTGCCGGATTCCTGCGCGAAGATCTGTTCACTGTCGTGCATGAAATTTTCCAGACCGACACCGCCGACTACGCCGATATCCTGCTGCCGGCGACGACGCAACTGGAACACACCGACATCCACAAATCCTACGGTCATCTCTATGTGCAGGCCAGCCAGCCGGCCATCGCGCCGGTCGGCGAAGCCAAGCCGAATGCAGAGGTGTTCCGGCTGCTCGCCGCACGCATGGGATTTGACGATCCCTGCCTTCGCGATTCCGACGAGGATCTCTGCCGTCAGGCGCTGGATTCCCATGCGCCATCAATGAGGGGTATCAGCTGGGAGTCATTGAAGGCACGCGGCTGGCAACGACTGGATGTCCCTTCGACCCCATTTGCTCATGGCGGTTTTCCGACACCCTCAGGGAAATGCGAGTTCTACAGCGAGACCGCCAAGGCCATGGGGCTCGATCCGCTGCCTGATTACACGCCGCCGCGCGAAAGCCCGACCAGCAACAGCGAACTGTCCCGGCGCTATCCACTGGCCTTCATCTCGCCGCCGCACCGGCATTTCCTCAACTCATCGTTCGCCAATCTTGATTTTGCATTGAAGGACGCCGGCGTGCCGACGCTTGAAATCCATCCCGATGACGCCGCTGCGCGCGGTATTGTTGAAAACAATGAAGTCCGCATCTTCAACGACCGCGGCGAATATACGCTGCGCGCACGGATCACCGACCGCGTACGGCGCGGCGTGGTATCCGCGCCTTCGGTGTGGTGGAAAAAACTGTCGCCGGACAAACGCAACGCCAATGAACTGACTTCGCAGGCAATTGCCGATATGGGTGGCGCGGCGACCTATTACGATTGCCTGGTGGAAGTCCGCGCAGCGGAATAACAGCGACGACCCACATCCGGTTTGCGACTGCGGGCCGTCACGCATACCGTCTGCTTGCTCTGTGGTCGGATTACCAGTAACGTCAGCCGCACCATCCCATCCTTCAGGAAATTCCATGATCCGCATTTTAATGCTCGCAATATCACTGCTGTTGGCCACCGGGGCCGTACAGGCCCAGGCCGCGGACAGCCGCCTGAAAAAAATCGCCTCCACCAAAACCATTACCATCGCCTATCGCGCCGACGCCACACCGTTCTCATTCACCGATGAGACCAAGCAGATGGGCGGATTCTCAATCGACCTGTGCAAACGGGTGGTCAATCTGATCGAAAGCCAGATCAAGGTTCCGGGCCTGCAGGTGAAATGGCTTCAGGTCAACACGCAAAACCGCTTTGATGCGGTCGCCAAAGGCCAGGCCGACATGGAATGCGGCTCCAGCACGGTCACGCTGTCGCGGCTGAAGCAGGTCGATTTCTCCAACTATATCTTTGTTGAAACCACCGGCATGCTGGTGAAATCTGCCGCCGGCGCGCGTTCGCTGTCCGACATGTCAGGCAAAAAAATTGCCGTTGTTGCCGGCACTACCAATGAACGCGCGGTAACCACGCAACTGTCACAACGCAAACTTGCTGCAACTGTCGTTCCCTTCAAGAGCCGCGATGAAGCCTTTGCCGCCCTTGAAGAAGGGAAAGTCGATGCTTTCGCCAGCGACAAACTGCTGCTGCTGGGTGTGGCCAGCAAAGCCAAGGACCAGAAATCGCTGGCCATGCTGCCGGATGATCTTTCCTACGAGCCCTACGGCATCGTGCTGCCGCGCGGGGACGCTGATTTCCGTCTCGCGGTGAACACCGCGCTGTCGCAGATTTACAGCAGCGGCGAAATCGCGGAAATCTTCAACCGCTGGTTCGGCATTTTTGGCGATCCGGGCCCGGTCACCAAAATCATGTATCTGCTGGGTACAATACCGGAGTAAACGATTCAGCCGGAGATGCCTGCCGGCGCCAGCAATAAAAACCAAAAGGGCTCGCAACCGCGGGCCTT
>CAMAYE010000031.1 GCA_945862135.1 Bordetella parapertussis | reverse complement strand
CGGCGTCATCTCCCTGGAACTCGATGCCGCGAAAGCGCCGGATACTGCCGCCAACTTCATCCAGTACGTCAAGGACGGCCATTACAACAACACGGTGTTTCACCGCGTCATTGACGGCTTCATGGTCCAGGGCGGCGGCTTTGAACCGGGCATGAAACAGAAACCGACGCGGGACCCGGTTCAGAACGAAGCCAACAACGGGCTGAAAAACGACATGTACACCGTCGCCATGGCACGCACCTCGGCGCCGCATTCGGCCAGCGCGCAGTTCTTCATCAACGTGTCCAACAACGACTTCCTCAATCACTCGGCTCCGACGCCGCAGGGCTGGGGCTATTGCGTGTTCGGCAAGGTGGTCGATGGCACCGATGTCGTTGACAAGATCCGCAAGGTGAAAACCGGCAGCAAGGGCATGCATCAGGACGTCCCGCTCGAGGACGTCATCATCGAAAAAGCCGAAGTCGTCTGACGCCGCAACGGAATGAGCGGGGCGAAGAGGCCCCGCCACCCATGCACACGCTGTTCATCTCCGATCTACACCTCGCCCCCGAGCGACCGCAGATCACCGAAAAATTCCTTCGCTTCACGCGCGATACAGCAGCGGGCGCCGATGCGCTGTACATCCTCGGCGACCTGTTTGAATACTGGGTCGGTGACGATGATCTGGAAGACCCGCTGAACGGCACGGTGTCCTCGGCCCTTTCGGCGCTGGCCACCAGCGGCACCGCGGTCTATCTGATGCGCGGCAACCGCGACGTGCTGCTGGGCACCGACTTTGCATCGCGCTGCCATGCCACGCTGCTTGAAGATCCGGCTTTGGTGAACCTTTACGGCACCCCAACCCTGCTGAGCCACGGCGATGCACTGTGCACCGATGACGTGGAATACCAGCGCTTCCGCGTCTATGCCCGCGACCCGGGCAATCAGGCTAAGTTTCTTGCACAGTCACTGGAAGCACGACGCGAACAGATGCGCGGCATGCGTGCGCAGAGCGAAGCCAGCAAGCAGCAGAAAACCGAGGCCATCATGGATGTCGCGCCGGCCGCAGTGGAAGCCCTGCTGCGCCAACACGGTTATCCGCGGCTGATCCACGGCCACACCCACCGCCCCGCACGCCATCTCCACCGCGTTGACGGACAGGCCTGCGAACGCTGGGTACTCAACGACTGGTACGACACCGGCGGCTATCTGCGCTGCGATGCCGCCGGCTGCACTGCTGTCCTAGTCTAGTGCCTGCATAAAATCCGCGATCAGGTCATCGATGTCTTCGATGCCAATCGACAACCGGATCAGCGAATCCGCGATACCCATCTCGGCGCGGCGCGCGGCTCCCATTTCCCAGTAAATCGTCTGCGCGACCGGGATTGCCAGCGTCCGGTTGTCACCCAGATGGCTTGATGAGATCACCAACTGCAGGCGGTTGAGAAAATCGAGGCAGTCGATATCGTCGGCCAGTTCGATACTCATCAAGGCGCCATAGGTCCTGAACAGTTCACCGGCCAGCTTGTGCTGCGGATGATTTTCAAGCCCCGGGTAATAAACTTTTGTAACCCTGGGATGTTGCGCGAGAAAACGGGCCAGCTGCAGGCAATTGGCGGACGCCCGCTCCATGCGCAAGGCCAGCGTCTCCGCGCCCATGGCCAGCCGGTGCGCGGCCTCCGCAGCCAGCGTGGCGCCGACATCGCGCAACCCCTTCTTGCGGATCTGCAGGATGCCCCAGTTCGCCGGATTGGCGTTCTTGTAGTTGTCGTAGATGTTCGGGAACGACTTCCAGTCGAACAGGCCGGTATCCGTCACTGCACCGCCCAGCGCATTGCCGTGCCCACCGATGTATTTGGTCAGCGAATTGATCACCAGGCTGGCCTGCACCTGTTTCGGCCGGAACAGCCAGGGCGAGGTCATCGTGTTGTCGACAAAATAGATGATGCCGCGGCGCGCGCACAATTCGCCGATACGCACAAGATCGGCGATCTGGGTGCGCGGGTTGGCAATGGTTTCGACAAACACCATCCGGGTATTGGGCCGCAGCGCTTTTTCGACGTTCTCCACTCGGGTCGCGTCGACATAGCTGATATCGCAGTCGAATTGTCCCAGGGTTCCAAACAGGCTGTTGGTGTTGCCGAACAGGAAGGCGCTCGATACCACATGATCGCCGCCGCGCAACAGCGCGATGAATGCCGAGGCAATGGCCGCCATCCCCGTTGAAAAACAGGCAGTCGCAATCCCATCCTCCATCTTGCTGATCTTGGATTCCAGCGCTGCGGTGGTGGGGTTGCCCTGACGCCCATAGGCGTAACCGGGCATTTCACCCTTGAATACCTTGACCAGGTCGCGCGCATCGGGATACCCGAAAGCTACCGCCGTGTGCATCGGCTTGAGCACTGAATAATGCTCAATCGGCGCTTCCAGATCGGAATGAAGGATCTTTGTTGTGAATCCGCTTTTCATGGTCTTGCTCCGTCAAATAAAAAAACCCGGCCAGCTAGCGCGGACCGGGTTCTTCCGTCGCTTTAGCTGCATTTTTAACGCGCCCGCAAGCTGCTCTTCAAATCGGCGCAACAGAAGACTACCGCAGGCCCGCAGCCGGCGTCAAACCGGGCGCTTATCGATCCCCCCTTCCGCCACAAGACCTGCCATGGCCTGCGCCTGCGGGTCATCGAGTTGCCCCAATCCCTCCACAACACCGGCACGGTCGGCCGCGCTGCGGTTCTGGCTGACTTTCCATTTGCCAGAAATCCGGATCAATGGGATTTCGATGCCGACGATGGCCCCAAGCATGCGTTCCAGATAATCGGCGGGTGCATCATCCACTCGCCAAGGCTGCGGCAGCGCGGCTTCCTGCTGATCGGTCAATTGCGTCACCAGCGCACGCAGCCACTCGCGATCATCACGGACAATCAGCGGAGCATAGGCATGCACCACAGCGTAATTCCAGGTCGGCACTACCTTGCCCGTTTCGCGTTTGGATGGATACCACGACGGTGTCACATAGGCCTGCGGGCCCTGGAATATCGCCAGCACTTCCTGGCCATCAGCCTGGCGCCAGACCGGATTGGTACGGGCCACATGGCCACGCAGCGTACCGTAGGGCGATGGTTGCGGATCAATCAGCAGCGGCAAATGGTTCGCTTCCGGCACAGCGTCATTCACGGTCACCAGGGTTGCGAGCCGGTGATTGCGCATCAGCGCATGCATCACATCGATGCGTTCCTCACGGAAAGCATCCACCTGATACATCTCGGGTCCGGCTTATTCGACGAGTTCCAGCCCGAGGTCGAGCTGGGTCGCCGCAGCAGTCTCTCCGGCCTTGGCGCCGTCACGACGCTGCGCTTCGACGCCATCAAGATAGTCCTGGGTCACGTCGCCGGTGATGTACTGGCCGCTGAAACACGAGGCCTCGAAGTTGGTCACTGACGGGTTGACGCTTCGCACATCACCAATCAGTGCATCAAGTTCCTGGTAAATCAGCGCATCGCAGCCGATTTCGCGCGCGATTTCATCATGGGAGCGCCCGCTGGCAATCAGCTCATCGCGGGTCGGCATGTCGATGCCATAGACATTGGCGTAACGCACCGGCGGTGCTGCCGATGCAAAATAGACTTTGCGCGCACCCGCGTCACGCGCCATCTGAACGATTTCCCGGCTGGTCGTGCCGCGCACGATCGAATCATCAACCAGCAGCACATTCTTGCCACGAAACTCCATGCCGATGGCATTGAGTTTCTGGCGCACCGATTTCCGGCGTATGGCCTGACCGGGCATGATGAAGGTGCGGCCGATGTAACGATTCTTGATGAAACCTTCGCGGTAACCCAGGTTGAGATGGTTCGACAACTGCATGGCCGCCGGCCGGCTCGAGTCCGGTATCGGGATCACCACATCAATGTCGAGATTGGCAAAGTCCTTTTCGATCTTGCGGCCGAGACTTTCGCCCATACGCAAACGGGTCTCGTAAACCGAGATGCCGTCGATCACGGAGTCCGGGCGCGCCAGATAGACGAATTCAAACAGGCATGGATTGAGGGAAGGATTTTCCGCGCATTGCTGGCTGTGAAAATTGCCGTCGAGATCGATGAATATGGCCTCGCCAGGTGCAACATCCCGAACCAGCTGGAATCCGAGCCCGTCGAGAGCAACGCTCTCGGAGGCCACCATGTACTCGGTGCCCTGCGGCGTTTCGATCTTGCCGAACACCAGCGGGCGGATACCGAAGGGATCACGGAAGGCCAGCAGACCGTAACCGGCAATCATAGCCACCACGGCATAGGCGCCGCGGCAACGCCGGTGCACGCCCGACACTGCGGCAAAAATCGTCGCCGGATCCAGTTTGTAGTTGGAGGTATTCGCTGCCAGTTCGTGCGCCAGCACATTCAGCAGGACTTCGGAATCCGACTCCGTGTTGACGTGGCGCATGTCGAGGCGGAACAGATCGTTTTTGAGCTGCTCTGAATTGGTCAGGTTGCCGTTATGACCCAGCACAATACCGAAAGGTGAATTGACATAGAAAGGCTGCGACTCGGCAGCCGACCATGCCGAACCCGCCGTCGGATAACGGGTGTGCGCAATACCGGCGTGTCCGGCGAGGCTGCGCATATTGCGGGTGCGGAACACATCACGCACCATGCCGCCGCCCTTGTGCATGTGAAAACTGGCGCCGTCAGCGGTAACGATGCCGGCGGCATCCTGTCCACGATGCTGCAACACCAGCAGCCCGTCATACAGCAGCTGGTTGACGGGACTACGGGCAACGACTCCAACAAGTCCGCACATGGCGCGTTTCCTCAGCCGTACTTGATATGTTGCGCCAGCGCCGGCGGCAGCCAGCCCTTGACACCCAGCGCGACGAGTTCAAGCAACGGGCGCAGCGCAGCTTCACGCCATACCTGCTGCTTGGGCAGCGCAGTCATGCCGGCCACCAACGCCAGCACAACCACCACAGCCACTCCACGCACCAATCCGAATATTGCACCGAGCACGCGGTCTTCAACGCTCAATCCCGCACTTTTCACGAGTTGCGAAACAGCAACGGCGACAAGGCTCATCGCCAGCAGAACCGACAGAAAAAGCGTGGCGAAACCCGCGAGCCAGCGCAATTCCTCTCCCGGGATTTCCGACGGCATGATCGCCGCGAGATCGCCGCCGAAAAGTCGCGCGACGATGAATGCGATTGCCCACGCGGCGAGCGCAAGCAACTCCCTGACCAAACCGCGAAGAACACTGAGCAGAACCGAGAAACCGAGAATGGCGAGTACCACATAATCGATCAGCGTCATCGTTACCGGGGAACAACCTTGCCGTCGAGCTGAAGCTTCTGCAACTGCGGACGCGCTTTTTCGGCAGCTTCACGGCTGTTGTAGGGACCGACACGCACTCGCGTCACCGGCCCTTTAGAAGTCTGCACCACTTCCGTATACGCCTTAAGTCCGGCGCCGGCGATTTTGGCCTGCAATTCCTTGGCCTTGGCGGTATCTGACAAAGCAGCCACCTGGATCACAAATCCGCCGGTCGTCGGCGCTTTGGGTTTTTCTTTGGTGGTGCTTTTGGCTTTCGCCGGTTCAGCCTTGGGCGCCGCCTTGGCTTCTGGCTTCGCTTCAGCTTTAGGCTCCGGCTCTGGCTTCGCCTCCGCTTTAGGCTCCGATTTCACTTCCGGCGGTTTGACCTCTGCTTTGACTTCAGCCTTAGCTTCCGGCTTGGCGGTCTCGACAACTTCAGACTTGGATTCTTTTGGCGCAACGACAGGTGCTGCGGCGACAGGCTCAGACTTCGCCGGCATCGCTGCAACGGCAGGATCCGCTGGCTTCAGAGGCGTCGGCGGAGCAGACAGCACCCCGGCATCCGGTGAAGGAATCTGGATATTGATGTTCTGATTGACCGGCTTGGGTTCTGAGTCCAGAACCATCGGAAGAACTACAGCCACCGCAGTGACCAACACGATCGCACCCACCAGGCGGCGGCGTGCGCGCTTTTTCAGCTGGAGTTCTTCGTCGCTAACGTTTCTCGCCATGCTTTGATACGCAGTAAACGAAGTAACTTATTGATTAATAACGATTTTTACTATGGCCGGCGATTGCGGAATGCGGTCATCGCTGCGGCTACGGTAAGAAACGATCCGAAGGCCAAAATTCTATCACCATCTCCAGCTCTGCGGTACGCATGATCACAGGCTTCTTCGATGTTTATGCACATTGTGATCTCGACGCTGACGCCAGCATCACGCAAGGCCTGATCCAGCGCTGCAGCAGTCATCGCCCGGGGCCCTTCCACCGGCGCCACCAGCCAGTGATCGATATGGCCGCGCAACAACCGCACCACACCGGCAACATCCTTGTCTTTCAGCATCGAAAACACCGCCAGCGTTTTCCGATAGCCGGTCATCTGTACCAGATTCAGCGCCAGCGCCGATGCGGCATGGGGGTTGTGGGCAACATCCAGTATCACAGCAGGACGGCCCGGCAATACCTGGAAGCGACCGGGGTTTTCAACGGCAACCAGGCCGGCGCGAATATCACCGGAGCTCACCGGCAATCGCTCACGGATGGCATCAAGCGCTGCAATACAGGCACTGGCATTGGAAAGCTGGAATGTGCCGCGCAAAGCCGGCGGCGGCAGACCGTGACGTTTACCGCCGGGGCCGTGATAACGCCATTGCTGCGGTTGTGCTTCGTAACCGAAATCACGTCCAATCAGCAGCAATTGGGCACCGATCTTCTTCGCGTAATCAATGACCGATGACGGAGGTTCGGCATCCGCACAGACTGCTGGCCGTCCGGCACGGAAAATCGGCGACTTCTCGGCGCCAATGGCCTCGCGCGTATCACCGAGGTATTCCATGTGGTCCAGGCCGACACTCATCAACAGCGCCACATCGCCATCAAATGCATTTACTGCGTCGAGACGCCCACCCAAACCAACCTCCAGAACTGCGACATCGACCTTGCGTTCGACAAACAGCCAGACCGCCGCCAAGGTGCCAAACTCGAAATAAGTCAGGGCCACTCCGGCAGCAACACGCGCCTCCTCGACTGCAGAAAATGCGCGAACAAGATCTGCATCCTCGGCATCGCGACCGGCGATACGCACGCGTTCGTTGTAATGCACCAGGTGCGGCGAGGTATAAACGCCGGTGCGATAACCGGCATGCGCCAGCATCGATTCCAGAAACCGGCAGGCCGATCCCTTGCCGTTGGTACCGCCGACAGTGATCAGCGGAAATGACGGCTTGAGCTGCAGCGCGTCGCGAACGACATTGACCCGATCCAACCCCATTGCAATGCTCTGCGGGTGCTGGCGCTCGATGTATTCGAGCCAGTCGGACAGTGTTACCGGATTTGTCATGTCGTACGGAGGTTGATGCGCTCCGGAGCGCTCATCGCCAGAGAAACAGGATTCCGAATCAGGCCGACGGCGCTGGTTGCTTCAGCAAAAGGGTCAGCAGACGCGCCAGCGTATCGCGCATCTGCCGGCGGTCGACAATCATGTCGAGGGCGCCCTTCTGCATCAGGAATTCAGCTCGCTGGAAACCCTCGGGCAGGGTTTCACGCACGGTCTGCTCGATTACCCGTGGCCCGGCAAAGCCGATCAGCGCATTGGGCTCGGCAATCACCACATCACCAATCATCGCAAAACTGGCCGACACGCCGCCCATCGTCGGATCGGTCAGCACAGAAATGAACGGCAGGCGCTCGTCCGCCAGTCGGGTCAGCGCCGCGCAGGTTTTCGCCATCTGCATCAACGAAAACAGCCCTTCCTGCATGCGTGCGCCGCCGGTCGCCGTGAAGCAGATGAAGGGCAATCGCTGTTCCACGCAAACCTGCACGCCGCGCACGAAACGCTCGCCGACCACCGACCCCATCGAGCCGCCGAGAAAACCGAATTCAAAAGCGGCTGTGACCACCTGGATTTCCTTGATCGCCCCCTGCATCACCACCAGCGCGTCTTCTTCACCGGTCTCGCTGCGTGCAGCCGCCAGACGATCAGAATAACGTTTGTTGTCGCGGAATTTGAGGCTGTCCACCGGCGTGACCTCAACGCCGATCTCGTAGCGCCCCTCCATGTCGAGCAGCCAGTCGAGGCGTTCACGCGCCGAAACGCGGTTGTGATGGCTGCACTTTGGACAGACGAACAGGTTTTTTTCAAGATCGGTGCGATAAAGCACGGCTTCGCAGGAATCGCACTTGCTCCACAATCCCTCGGGAACCGCTTTTTTGGGGACGCCGGAATCGCGCTTGATGCGCGGCGGCAGCAGCTTTTGCAGCCAACTGCTCATTCCGCCGTATCCATCGCGCTACGGATGCCCGCGATAAAGGCCTGAACTTTGGCCGGTGCGTCATTCGGTGCGGATTCAATCTCCTGCACCAGACGGCTGCCGATCACGACGGCATCGGCAACCTGCGCGATGGCATGCGCTGTCTTGCCGTCACGAATACCGAAACCCACGCCCACCGGCAGCTTGGTATAACTGCGAATGTGTTCAAGACGCCGTGAAACATCCGCGATATCGATATTGGCTGCACCGGTCACCCCCTTGAGTGACACGTAATACAGATAACCGCGCCCCAGCGCCGCCACCTGCTTGAGTCGCAGATCCGACGTGGTCGGAGAGATCAGAAATACAGTGTCGAGACCTGCGCGATCCAGCGTGCCCACCAGCTTCTCGGCCTCTTCCGGCGGGTAATCAACCACCAGCGTACCGTCAACGCCAGCCGCCTTGGCCGCCTTGGCGAAAGCTTCAAGACCCATGGATTCGACCGGATTGGCATACCCCATCAACACCACCGGCGTCTCGTTGTCGGTCTTGCGGAACTCGGCGACCCAGTTGATGACATCGTGCAGCGACACGCCGTGCAACAACGCACGCTCACTGGAGCGCTGGATCACCGGGCCATCAGCCATCGGATCCGAAAACGGCACACCGAGTTCGATCACGTCAGCACCACCAGCCACCAGCGCATGCATCAACAGCACGCAACTGGCGCGATCGGGATCACCTGCCGTAAAGAAAGGGATGAGGGCCTTGCGGCCTTCTTTTTTGAGACGTTCAAATCTGGCAGCAATACGCGACATCAGAGGATTTCTTGTTCGAGAGTGGCTGGTCAGAACTTCAGACCGGATTTTTCGGCAACGGTATGCATGTCCTTGTCGCCACGGCCGGAAAGGTTGATCAGCAGAATCTGGTCCTTGCGCATGCGCGGCGCGAGTTTCGCGGCATAGGCCAGCGCATGACTGGATTCCAGTGCGGGAATGATGCCTTCAAGACGGCAAAGCCTGTGAAAAGCCTCCAACGCTTCGTCATCAGTGACGGCAACATACTCGGCACGGCCGCTGTCCTTCAGCCACGCGTGTTCAGGACCGACGCCGGGATAATCAAGACCTGCCGAAATCGAATGCGTCTCGATGATCTGGCCGTTTTCGTCCTGCAGCAGATAAGTGCGATTGCCGTGCAGTACGCCGGAACGGCCTGCGCACAACGTTGCCGAATGTTTGCCGGTTTCCAGGCCGTAACCTGCCGCCTCGACGCCGATCAGACGGACGTTCTCGTGTTCGATATAGGGATGGAAAATGCCGATCGCATTGGAACCGCCGCCCACGCAGGCCAGCACGGCATCCGGCTGACGCCCGGTCATTTCCGGCATCTGCTCACGGGCCTCAAGGCCGATTACTGACTGGAAATCACGCACCATCATCGGATAGGGATGCGGTCCGGCCACGGTACCGATGATGTAGAAGGTGTTTTCCACGTTGGTGACCCAGTCGCGCATCGCTTCGTTCAGCGCGTCCTTCAGCGTCTTCGATCCGGATTCCACCGGGACCACCGTCGCACCGAGCAGTTTCATGCGATAGACGTTCTGCGCCTGGCGCTTGACGTCTTCGGAGCCCATGTACACCACGCACTCCATGCCGTAACGCGCCGCAATCGTCGCTGTTGCTACGCCATGCTGCCCCGCGCCGGTTTCGGCGATCACCCGCGGCTTGCCGAGATGACGCGCCAGCAGCGCCTGGCCGATGACGTTGTTGATCTTGTGCGCGCCGGTATGGTTGAGGTCTTCGCGCTTCAGGTAAACCTGTGCCCCGCCAAAATGCTCCGACCAGCGACGTGCGTGATAAATCGGGCTGGGGCGACCGACGTAGTGCTTGAGTTCATACGCGAACTCGGCCTTGAACGTCGGATCATCCTTGAAGCGCGCATACGCGGCCTTCAGGTCTTCCAGCGCAGAGATCAGGGTTTCGGAAACAAACACGCCACCATAGGGTCCGAAATGGCCTTTGGCATCCGGCAAGTCATACACCCGCATTGCGCACTCCGTTCATGAAAGCTTCAATTTTGGCGGCATCCTTGATGCCTTTTGCCGATTCAACACCGCTGGATACATCCACCGCCCAGGGACGAACTGCACGTACAGCCGCTTCGACGTTGCCCGCATCCAGTCCACCGGACAACACGATCGACAACGCCAGATCACGCGGGATCAGACTCCAGTCGAACGTTGCACCGGTGCCACCGCGGATACCCTCTACAAACGCGTCCAGCAACAGCCCCCGGGCATCGCGAAAATCACGGGCATATTGTAACAAATCGACCCCAGGCCTTACCCGGACAGCTTTGAGATAGGGCACGCCGAAAGCCGAACAATAGGCCGGTGTCTCATCGCCGTGGAACTGCAACAACTGAAGTGGCACCGCCGCCAGCGTTTTACGCACGGCATCAGGCTCGGCATTGACGAACAATCCAACTGCAGTCACGAAAGGCGGCAGTGCATCGACAATCATTCGAGCCTGCTCAGTCGTGACTGCGCGCGGACTTGCATCATAGAACACCAGCCCGATGGCATGGGCACCCAGTCGCACAGCCGCCAGTCCGTCCTGGACACGGGTAATACCACAAATTTTTACACGTGTAGTCATGTCGTTACACCGTCGCATGCATCAGTCGCGGCCCATGCATCCGGGGCATGGGAAGTCCCCAACGGCTTTCGTATTCCACACGCAACAGATACAGGCCTGATGCATCAAATGTCGGCGCCGCACGCGAACGATCCCGTCCACGCAGAACCTCAGCGATCCACTGCGGCGGATGTTTACCCTTGCCGACATAAATCAGGCTGCCGACAATATTGCGCACCATGTGATGGAGAAATGCATTAGCCGAAAACTCGAAAATCACATACGGGCCATTTACCGTCACGGTAACTGCATGCATGGTTCGCACCGGCGACTGTGCCTGGCATTCCGCCGCACGAAAAGCCGTGAAATCATGTTCTCCGACCAGTTGTGCTGCAGCGGTACGCATGCACCCGACATTCAGCGGCGCATGAAACCAGCCCACCCTGCCATGATCTGCCGCTGGACGGACCGCATCGTTGAGCAGCACATAACGATAGACCCGGGCGCGCGCAGAAAACCGGGCATGGAATTCACTGCTCACCGGTTGTGCCCAGGTCACTGCAATCGACGGGGGTAGAAGTGCATTGACACCTCGCACCCAGGCACTGGAAGGCCGATCCACATCACAGTCGAAATGTACGATCTGACCCAATGCATGAACGCCGGAATCGGTGCGCCCCGCGCAAATGGTATTCACAGGGACACCGGCGATGCTTGAACAGGCCGTCTCCAGGCGATCCTGTACGGCGCAGCCCGCAGTCTGCGTCTGCCAACCGCAAAATCCGCTGCCGTCATACTCGATGCCCAGAGCGATTCTCAAAAGCAATGCTCCCGCGCCTCAGGCGCACTCCAGAAAAAAGAAACCGCGGCAGGAACCCTGCCGCGGTTGTTGTTCATTCCACGAAACGGGTTAACCGAGCGAACCGAGCAGCCTCTGCGCCTGATCCTGCTGTTCCGCATCGCCTTCCTTGATGACTTCCTGCAGGATTTCCCGGGCGCCATCGTTGTCGCCCATTTCCTGATACGCCTTGGCCAGATCGAATTTCTGCTGGACGTCATACCAATGCCCATCCTTTCTTCCGGATGGCGCCGCCTGGGTCGACGTATCGTCGAGATTGATATTCAGACCACCTACATCAATCTTGAAATCAAGACCTGCATCGGCTGCAGGAGCAGAAGGCTCGGCGACAGGCTCAGCCGCAGGAACATCAAGCGGCGGCAGATCGATGTTGAAATCAATGGATGCGGGCTCATTCGAAGCAACCGGAGGCATTTCAAGCGCTATATCAGCCGCCGGTGCCGGAGCATCAAGATTAAAGTCAGGCATGAGCGGCTCGGACGGCATTTCTTCCGACGGCAACACGCCAGCATCGGCAGCCGCAGCCATTTCCTGCATGCCGCCCAATTCAGTCGCCTGACCGGCATCACCAGCGTCAAGCGCGATGTCAGGGGCATCAGCCGAATCACCGCCAAGATCAAAATCAAGATCAGTGCCCAGTCCTGCATCACCACCCGTTTCAGCAGGCGCAATATCCTTGCCGGCCTCATACAACGGATTTGCGGAATCCAGCGAATAACCCAGTGCAGCAACCTTGAGCCAGTTGTCGCCCGCTCCACCAGTCAGCGCATGCAGTGAATTCGCCACATCGCCGAATGAGGTGGCGTCCTTGCGCGCGGCATACACTTCAGCCAGCTTGACCTGAACATCCTCGCGCGAAGGATCACGACCCATCGCCTCCTTGAGGATTTCCTCAGCCTGCCCGTCACGACCGTAGGCGATGTAAACCTCGGCTTCTGCTACAGGATCAACCTCATCAGCAGCAGTCGCAGCATCCTGCCCGGCAGCCGGCTCATTGATGGCAGTCACAGCTGCAGCCGTTACAGCAGCTGGCATCACGGGTTCAATATCATCGCCATCCTGTGCTTTGGCACGCCGCCGCCGCATGGCCGCAAAACCCACTCCACCGAGCACCAAGGCACCCAAACCGCCGCCGATGATCGGCAGATTCTCCATGACCATATCCATCATGTCGGGCTCAGGCGGCGGGGGGGGCGGCGCCACCGGTTTGGGCGCCGGCTTCGGAACTGCTTTTGCTTCGGCAACAGGCTGCGTTACTGCAGGCGCACTCGCATCCTTGGCCATTTCAACAGGCGCTGACGCAGACTTTGCCGGTTCGGCCGGTTTTGCGGCATCAAGCTTTGCGGATTCGGCCTTTGTTTCCGGCTTGGTTTCCGGCTTGGTTTCGATCTTGGCCGGCTCAGGTTTTGCCTTGGAAGCCTCTGCTTTCTGCTGCGCAGCCGCCATGCCCGGGCTCTTCAGCTCGGCAAGCTTTTGCGTGTCCTTGATCGTTTTTTCAAGCTGGGCAATACGCTCGTTAGCTTCGGCAAGCTGCTTCTTGCGGGCAATCAGCTCTTCATCCAGCGCGCGAGCCTTCGCTTCGCCAGTCAGTTCCTTGCCACCTTTGGAAGGCTCACCTTTGGAGAGTTTGACGACATCCTTGGATGAGGCTGCAGCGGCATCATCAACACGAGTCGTGATACGTCCGCGGGCCGTGCTGCCACCTTCAGGTGCAGTACCAACATTGTCAGCCACACGGCCGCTGTATGCGCGCCAGTCGGCGACCTGCGTCCGAACTTCCTTGACGGCTTCGCCTTGGGCAACAGCCGACAATTCCTGGGCATCGGGGACTCGCAGAATCTTGCCCGACTTCACCAGATTCATATTGTTTCGGATAAAAGCGTCAGGGTTGCTGCGGTACAAGCCAACCAGCATTTGCTCCAGCGAAACACCTTCCGGTTTGAGGCTTGCAGCAATCTTGCCCAAGGTTTCTCCCTTGGCAACCGGGCCATACTCCCGCGCTTTTGCAGCAGCAGAAACTGAAGGCGCGGACCTGGAAGAAGGAGCTGCAATCGGTGCCTGTATAGGTGCGGAAGCAGGCGCAGGAGTAGCAATCGGTCGCGAAGCCACAACTGCCGGTGCAGGGGATGCCGCAGGTTGTTGACTGCTGTAGCCCGGGGGATCCAGCAAGGCAGTATATTCACGAACCAGCCTGTTACCGCCACCGGACAGCTCGATCAAAAGATCGATAAACGGCTCGTTGACCGGACGGCTGCCGGCAACCTTGATGAAATACTGCCCATCGGCACGCTTCTCAACAGTAACCTTGATGCCGCTGAGGCTGCTGTTGTATTGGAGATTGGATTGCTGATAGGCCTCCACGGAAGCCAGTCGGGCAATAAGTGAAGCGGCTTCATCGCCACGGACAGAAACCAGGTCGATTTCTGCATTGAGCGGTTGACCGATGTTTGACTGGACGGTGAGCCGGCCCAAACCCGCGGCTTGCGCCAAAACAGGCGCAACCAACAGCGCCAAGACCAGCGCTTTGCCTAAAGTAAATGTGCGCACCACGGCTCCCGTATCGTTTTTCTATGGGACAAGAAAGTTAGCATCAATCAGTTAGCCATGCAAGCTAAGGCTATGTCGAATGTTGCGACCCAACCACATATTTCTAAAAGGAAATTCCGCTTTTTTGCCGCCGCAGAGGGCCACCGGCAAAAGACCCTAAAAAGCAGCAAATCAGGCCCTTGCAGCCACCTTGACTGATGGCGCACGCTGCGCCGCACCAGACTCCAGGGCAATTCGCAGCATCCGGCGCAGCGGCTCGGCTGCGCCCCAAAGTAGCTGGTCGCCGACCGTAAAGGCGGACAGGTATTCCCCGCCCATCGGCCGCTTGCGCAAACGACCCACCGGAACCGTCAGGGTGCCGGTGACTGCGGTCGGCGTCAGTTCGCGCAGCGTGACGTCACGCTGATTCGGAATGACCTTGACCCAGTCATTGGCTTTGGCCAGCAATTGCTCGATCTCCGCCAGCGGCACATCGCGCTTCAGTTTTACCGTCAGCGCCTGACTGTGGCAGCGCATCGCACCGATGCGAACGCAAACGCCGTCGATGGGCAGCGGATTGGCTTCGCAGCCGAGAATCTTGTTGGTCTCGGCCATGCCTTTCCACTCTTCCTTGCTCTGGCCGTTGCCGAGATCCTTGTCGATCCACGGCAACAGGCTGCCAGCAAGAGGATGACCGAAGTTTTCCGTCGGCACCGCGCCCTTGCGCAGCGTGTCAGCAACGATGCGGTCCAGCTCCAGAATGGCCGAAGAGGGATTGTCGAGCAGCGGTTTCGCGACCGCATGCACGGCACCCATCTGCGCCACCAGCTCGCGCATATTGGCCGCACCGGCACCTGAAGCCGCCTGATAGGTCATCGCCGTCACCCACTCGATCAGACCGGCCTTGAACAGGCCACCCAGCGCCATCAGCATCAGGCTGACCGTGCAGTTGCCGCCGATATAGTTCTTCACGCCTTTCGCCATTGCCGCGTCGATCACGTCGCGATTGACCGGATCGAGAATGATCACCGCATCGGATTCCATGCGCAGCGCCGAAGCCGCGTCAATCCAGTAGCCGTCCCAGCCCGCAGCACGCAGCTTGGGGAAAATCGCATTGGTGTAATCACCGCCCTGACAGGAAATCAGCATGTCCATTTTGGACAGCGCATCGATGCTGTTGGCATCCGCCACGGCACCGGTATCACGGCCGATATCGGGCCCGCGACCGCCGGCCTGCGACGTCGAAAAAAACGTGGGCGCAATCAGGTCAAAGTCGCGTTCCGCGCGCATGCGCTCCACGAGCACCGAACCCACCATGCCCCGCCAACCGATGATACCGACCTTCTTCATGAAAACACCTTAAAAAACAATAGATTGCATTATACCTTGGATCACAGTGCAGCGACCACCGCATTGCCCATCTCGACCGTGCCCACCTTCTTCGCGCCCGCCTCGTCAATATCCGGCGTCCGGTAGCCCGCGGCAAGGACGTTTTTCACTGCCGCTTCAATCCGGTAGGCCCACTCGTCCTTGTTGAAGGTGTAACGCAGCATCATCGCCGTCGACAGGATGGTCGCCAGCGGATTGGCGATGTTTTTGCCGGCAATGTCCGGCGCCGAACCGTGGATCGGCTCATACAAACCGCCACCGCCGGAATTCAGCGACGCCGACGGCAGCATGCCGATCGAACCGGTCAGCATCGACGCTTCGTCGGAGAGGATGTCACCGAAAATATTGCCGGTGACGATCACGTCGAACTGCTTCGGATTGCGCACCAGCTGCATCGCCGCGTTGTCCACATACATATGCGACAGCGCCACCTCGGGATATTTTTTCGCGACATCGATCACGATTTCGCGCCAGAAGCGGCTGGTCTCCAGCACGTTTTCCTTGTCCACCGAACACAGTTTCTTGCCGCGCTTCATCGCGGTCTGGAAACCGACTTCTGCAATGCGGCGGATTTCCGGCTCCGAATACAACATCGTGTCGTAGCCTTCCTTCTCGCCGCGCGCATTGTCGCGACGGCCGCGCGGCTCGCCGAAATAAATGTCGCCAGTCAGTTCACGGATGATCATCAGGTCCAGCCCTGATACCACTTCCGGCTTCAGCGTCGAGGCCTGCACCAGTTCGGGATACAGCACCGCCGGACGCAGATTGGCGAAAAGCCCCAGTTCCTTGCGGATGCGCAGGATGCCCTGCTCCGGACGCTGCGCGCGCGGCAGCGCGTCGTACTTCGGGCCACCGACTGCACCGCACAACACGGCATCGGCTTCTTTCGCCAGTTTCAGCGTCGAGGCCGGCAGCGGATCACCATGCGCATCGAAACCGGCGCCACCGAACGGCGCCTCTTCGAATTCGAGCTTGAGCCCGTCCTCGGCGAGACGACGCAATACCTTCAGCGCCTGACCGACTATTTCGGGACCGATGCCGTCACCGGCAAGAACTGCGATTTTCATTTTGGATTCCGTAAAACGAAAAAGTGAACGACGCGCAAAAGGTCAGCCAAACAGCCAGGGCTGCGCGACCTTGTGCTTCGCTTCAAAGACACGGATTTCGTCGGCATGCGCCAGCGTGAGCCCGATGTCATCCAAACCATTCAGCATGCAGTGTTTGCGGTGCTGATCGATGTCGAAGGAATAGCTTTCACCGGACGGCGTGGTCACCGTCTGCTGCTCAAGATCAACAGCCAGCCGGTAACCCGGATTGCTCTCGGTTTCACTGAACAGCTTGTCGATGATTTTCGGATCGAGCTTGATCAACAACAGGCCGTTTTTCAGGCTGTTGTTGTAGAAAATATCCGCAAAGCTCGGCGCAATAATCGTCTGAATGCCGAACTGCAGCAGCGCCCACGGCGCGTGTTCACGCGAAGACCCGCAGCCGAAGTTCTCGCGCGCGAGCATCACCGTTGCGCCGATGAATCGCTGGCGGTTCAGCACGAAATCCGGATTCAGCGGACGCCCGGCGTTTTCGCGATCCGGCTCGCCTTTATCGAGATAGCGCCATTCATCGAACAGGTTGGGACCGAAGCCCGTACGCTTGATCGATTTCAGGAACTGCTTGGGGATGATCGCGTCGGTATCGACGTTGGCGCGATCCAGCGGCGCGACCAATCCCTCCTGGCGGACAAATTTATCCATGTTACTTCGTGGATTTCTGGATGGCCTCGCCGGCCTTTTCAACATCCTTGCCGACGCCGGCCACGGTATTGCAACCCGCCAGCACCAGCACCGCCACCATCAACGTGATTACGCGTTTCATGTGGGTCTCCTTTTGAATTTCAATTTCAGGTTAGTTCACGAACATCGACAAAATGACCGGTCACCGCGGCAGCTGCAGCCATCGCCGGGCTGACCAGATGCGTCCTGCCGCCGGCGCCCTGGCGACCTTCGAAATTGCGGTTCGACGTCGAAGCGCAACGCTCACCGGGGCTCAGCTGGTCTTCATTCATGCCCAGGCACATCGAGCAGCCCGGTTCACGCCATTCAAAACCGGCTTCAACAAAAATCTTGTCCAGCCCTTCCTGCTCCGCCTGCGCCTTCACCTGACCGGAACCCGGCACCACCATCGCCAGCTTGATGTTGGCGGCCACCTTGCGGCCCTTGGCCACAGCCGCTGCGGCACGCAAATCTTCGATCCGCGAGTTGGTGCATGAACCGATAAATACCTTGTCGAGCTTGATGTCGCGAATCGGCGTGTTCGGTTTCAGATCCATATAGACCAGCGCGCGCGCATAACCTTCGCGTTTCACCGAATTGGTTTCCTTCTCGGGGTCCGGCACCTTGCCGTCGACCGTCGTCACCATCTCCGGCGACGTGCCCCAGGTCACCTGCGGCACGATGTCTTCAGCCTTCATCGTGATCACTTTATCGAACTTTGCATCCGGATCACTGACCAGCGTGCGCCAGTACGCGGCGGCCTTGTCCCACATCGCACCGGTCGGCGCGAACAGACGGCCCTTGAAGTAATCGACGGTCTTGTCGTCCACCGCGACCATGCCGGCGCGTGCGCCCGCCTCGATCGCCATATTGCACAGGGTCATCCGGCCTTCCATCGACAGACTGCGAATCGCGCTGCCGGCGAATTCCACCGCGTGCCCCGTACCGCCGGCCGTGCCGATGTGGCCGATGATCGCCAGCGCCACGTCCTTGCCGGTGACGCCGGGCCCGAGTTTGCCTTCAACGACGATCTGCATCGCCTTGGATTTTTTCATCACCATGCATTGCGTCGCCAGCACATGCTCGACTTCGCTGGTGCCGATGCCGAAGGCCAGTGCCGCGCAGGCGCCGTGCGTGCTGGTGTGCGAATCACCGCAAACCACCGTCATGCCCGGCAGCGTCGCGCCGTTCTCCGGCCCAATCACATGGACAATGCCCTGCTTCTTGTCGAGAAAGGGGAAATAGACCTTGGCCTTGAATTCCTTGATGTTCTTGTCCAGCGTCTCGACCTGAATGCGCGACACCGGATCGGTGATGCCGTCGAGGCCGCGCTCCCAGTTGCGGGTCGGCGTGTTGTGGTCGGCCGTGGCCACCACGGAATCCACGCGCCACACCGGACGGCCGGCCAGTTTCAGGCCTTCGTACGCCTGCGGACTGGTGACTTCATGCACCAGATGGCGGTCGATATAGATCAGCGCCGTCCCGTCCGCTTCTTCGCGAACAAGATGACTCTCCCAAAGCTTGTCGTATAAGGTCTTGCCTGCCATGAGAATTACCGGTTAAGTGTGTTCAAGCCACTGAAACGACAGATTATCTCACAGGGTCGGCACCCGACATATGCACGGGTTCACACCGTGACAGGGTCCGGATCAATCCGGGCCCAGCCAGCGCCACAACACCCCCGCCGCCAGCAGTCCGCAACCCGCCGCCAGCGTAAAGGTCAGTGCAGGCCCCAGCCCGCCCCAGGCATAACCGCTGGCGAGCCCGCCGACCGTGCCGCCCAGCCCGTAGGCCAGACTGCCGTAAATCGCCTGCCCGCGCGCCTGATGCCGGCCGCGGAACAGCTTGTGCACGACGCCAATGGCCGCGGCATGGAAGGAACCGAAACTCGCCGCATGCAAAGTCTGCGCCGCCAGCAGCAGCACAATGCTGTCAGCACTCCATCCGATCACCACAAAACGCAAAGCGGCCAGCAGTGTGCTGGCGATCAGGATGCTGCGCAGCGTGAACGCGCGATACAGCCGCGACATCCAGATGAAGATGCCGATCTCGCAGATCACGCCCAAAGCCCACAGCAGGCCCGCAGCCGATTTGCTGTAGCCGTGATCAACGAGGTGAATCGTATAGAAGGTGTAATACGGCCCGTGGGCCGCCGCCATCAACGCCGAGGCGCCGATCACCGCCAGCACCGCCGGCTTACGCACGATCTGCCATACCGGCAGATCGTCACTCTCATGCGGCTCCGGCTTCGATTCGGACAGCGTGAACGACAGCAGCAGCATGCCCGCCATCAGCGCGGCAATCACCCACAGCACCGAACGCGGAGCGGTGGCATCAATCAAATAACCGACTGCGACCACCGCGGCGATAAAACCCACCGAACCCCAGACGCGGATGCGACCGTAACGCGCGGTTTCATCACCGAGTTTGGACAGCGTAGTCGCTTCCACCAGCGGCAAAGCCGCGCTCCAGAAAAACATCATCGCGAACAACACCGCAAACAGCCACGCGAAACTGTCGCCGGCAAACACACCGAGAAACGCGATCATTCCGGCAGCACCGGAAATCCGCACCACACCAATGCGACGTCCCGTGTGATCCGCCAGCCAGCCCCAGAGATGCGGCGCGAGAATGCGCGTCAGTTGCGGCAACGCCATCAGCACGCCGATTTCGACGGCATTCATGCCGACCGAAGTCAGATACAGCGCGAAAAACGGCGCGAAGGCGCCGAGATAGGCGAAGTAGAAAAAGTAGAACGCAGAGAGGTTCAGGTGAATCGGTTTGGACACGGCGCCGGGAAATCACGCCCAGTGGCGCGATAATTTATAAGTTATTGATTATATTAATTATTATTAAATATCCGGCGATCACGCCTTGAGCACGAGTTTACCCTGTCCGGGCGACACTCCTCACCTCTTCTAGTCAATCCTGTCTCGCACGCGATCCGTTCTTGCAACGAATCTACTCACCGCGCAGCCCCTTTTGACTCAGATCAATATCGCCATTCCTGCTCTGACCTAACTTGCATCCCAGCGCGCGCGCCGGTCACCCGTTTCCGGTCGCACCCGAAAGCCACACAACAAGGAAGCCATGAATCAACCCGCAAGCAAGGACCTCTTCGCCCACAAGGCCGGGAATTACGAAACACGCCAGAACCGGATCGACAATATCGACAGCATCGCCGGCACGATCATCGCGACCGTCAAACTCGACCGCAGCATGCACCTCGTGGATTTCGGCGCGGGCACCGGCCTGCTGCTGGAACGCATCGCCCCGCATGTCCGCAAGATCACGTCCATCGACGTATCGCCGTCAATGGCGAAGCAGCTGCTCGAAAAAAAGGACCGACTGCCCTGCGAACTGGAACAGTTCGAACTCGACCTGGAGAAGTCCGATGCGCCCGGTGTCTACGACGGTGTCATTTCATCGATGACCTTGCACCACATCCGCGACGTTGAAGCCCTGCTGCGGAAGTTCCACGCGATGGTAAAGCCCGGCGGCTTCATCGCGCTGTCGGATCTCGACAAGGAGGACGGCAACTTCCACACCGAAGATACCGGCGTCCAGCACTACGGCTTTGAGCGCACTTGGATCGAAGCCGCCGCCCGCAAGGCAGGCTTCAGTGAAGTGGCCACGCACAACGCGAGCGTGATCAGCAAGCCCAACGGCGACTATCCGGTTTTCCTGCTGACGGCGCGACGCGGCGCCTGATCACGCTCCGCTCAAGAATCAGGCTGGCCCTGTTATACCCGCGCCGCACGATGCACCGTGGGCTGCTGATCAGGTTCACGCGTGGATAGCGGGGTATGGTTGAGTGATCAGTTCAGGTCAATGCAAGAATGTTCTCAAGAAAGAATTCGGCTCCGGCACCTTTTGTCGATTATCGATCACCTATCGTGCTTAATAGGCTTTAAAACGGACAAAAAAATCAGGTTCCCGTGTTTACGAGTTTCCAACTGCGTTTCTTCGCACGGAATCGTTGGTCGATCCAGATGAACAAAGAACGAATACGGGCCACGATAATAATTGACATACCGCCCCAAGACATCTCCAGTCTGCACATCCACAACAGCCCTCTCAACGCGGTCGATTTGATGCGAAACTGGCTTTAGAAAATCAACCTCCCTGCAGTGATACCGCGCCGTAGGCTGGTCGAGTTTGGTGATGCGCCAGGCGTCTACGCCATTCGGATATACCGCGACAGTTTCCCTGTCGTTCAGCGGATGAAATATCGACTGGCCTTTCGGACGATCCTTACCAGGGTTAGTTTCGGAATACCACGCCAAAGCTAACGCCCGATCTTCATCGCTGGCACGCTGTACGCGCTCAAAACCTTTTCGATCTTCTGTCGCGTGTTCAACAAATTGGTAACTTCCGGGCTTGGTATTCTCAAATGCAGAACGCATGGTCGAATCATAAAACCCCTCAACCTCCACCGTCTTGTTGATGAAGATGCCTGCATCCTTGCGGCAAAGCTGACCAAAGTTGTAGGCGATCCACAACTCCTCCGACCACGGCGCCACCAACACCACGGCCACGACTACCCATGCACCAACACCCGTAAACGGGCGCTTGAGGTTCTCTTTCCAGATCTGCCGCACGACATACAGCGCGACGAAATAAAAAATCGCAACTAATAGCAGACTGATGAGGCTCAGATAGTAGAAGCGCATGGAGTTATCGGCTGATCAATTGGACCAAATTATTAAAGGATAAGGGTAAGGGCGACAGGCCCTACTTTTTTCGAATCATTCATCACAAATATATCGAGCATGATTCCCTTTAATTACTTATTTTTCCCAACCATCGGTATCAGCACATCACGGTAAATCAGAAAACTGTTCGGGTGCTTTGTGTTCGGACCGCCATCGGGTCCATCGCAACCCATATTCGGTCGATCCAAGCCGACAAAAAACCAATAGGGCTCTCTGTAGTATGTTGTGTAGCGCCCCAACTCTTGACCCGATTCGCTGTCAACGACCCTGGACATTTGACGCCCCACTTTATGGGTTAATTGCGTTCCTTGATCTTGTAGGAAGTGATACCGCGCCGTAGGCTGGTCGAGTTTGGTGATGCGCCAGGCAGCGATTTGATTCGGCGACACCACAATCCTTTCCACATCATTCACAACGTACGAAATATAGTAGTCGGGCGGCGGTTTTTTCCCGGGATTCTTCTCCGCATACCACCGAAGTGCCTGGTCTCGAGCCTTTTCATCAGTGCGCTCCACGCGTGATAACGACCGATCCATCGCATTCTTAGATTCCATAAACGCATACCCGGTCTCTGCCAGTTGCCGCACTCCCCATCCTGTCGTGTCGTCATAAAACCCCTCCACCTCCACCGTCTTGTTAATGAAGATGCCCGCATCCTTGCGGCAAAGCTGACCAAAGTTGTATGCGATCCACAACTCTTCCGACCACGGCGCCACCAACACCACGGCCACGACTACCCATGCACCAACGCCTGAAAACGGGCGCTTGAGGTTCTCTTTCCAGATCTGCCGCACGACATACAGCGCGCCGAAATAAAAAATCGCAACTAATAGCAGACTGATGAGGCTCAGATAGTAGAAGCGCATGGAGTTATC
>CAMAYE010000030.1 GCA_945862135.1 Bordetella parapertussis | reverse complement strand
AATGTCGGCATGGAGTATGCGACGCGTCAGACGCCCGATGGCTACACCATCGTCATCTGCTCACCTTCACTGGCGATCAGCCCGAGCCTCTACAAGAAGCTCAACTACAAGCAGGACGACCTGGCAATGATCGGTCGCGTCGCCTCGATTCCGAATGCAATCGTCGTGCACCCGGTAGTGCCGGCAAAAACGGTCAAGGAACTGGTCGCACTGGCCAAGCGCAGCCCCGGCAAACTCAATTTCGGTACCGGTGGGGCCGGCACATCAAACGACCTGGCCGCGCGCTATTTCATTTCCGAGAACAAGCTCGACATTCTGGTCGTTCCCCACAAGGGTGTGAATCAGGCGACTGTGGCGCTGCTCGGCGGTCAGGTTGACATGGTGGTTGTGGGTGTTGCGACATCAGCACCGCATGTGAAAGCCGGCAAGCTGCGCGCGCTGGCAACGCTGACCGACAAGCGCACCGAAACGCTGCCTGAAGTGCCGAGCATCGTCGAGGCAGGATCACCCTGGTTCCAGGTCGACACCTGGTATCTCATGGCAGCGCCTGCTGGCACGCCGCCGGCGGTCATCAATCGGCTGAACAGCGAGTTCAACAAGATTCTGAAGAGCGCCGATACGAAAAAACGTCTGGAAACGAACGGCGCCATCCCGGTAACCAGCACACCCGAAGAAACCGTGCAGTTCCTGAAAAAGGAAACCGAGGTCTGGGCGAAGGTTATCGGCCATGCCGGTCTGACCCAGAGCCAGTGAGCAGGAGCGGTACATCATGAAAAATAAATGCAAGGGGAGTGCCATGAAAGTGATGTTCAGGATGCTGGCGGCAAGCGCCATGATTGCGACCGTAACCCCTGCGCAGGCGCAGGATTATCCGTCGCGTCCGGTGCGCTTGATCGTGCCGTTTGCAGCGGGCGGTCCCACCGACACCATTGCGCGCGTGGTCGCGCAGAAGCTGACCGAAGGCATCGGCCAGCAGGTTGTGGTCGATAACCGTGCCGGCGCCGGCGGCAACATCGGCATGGGGCTGGCAGCTGCCGCCCAGCCGGATGGCCACACGCTGATCGTTGTCAGTTCCAGCTTTGTCGTGAATCCGGGTTTGTACAAGAGCATTCCGTACGATCCGTACAAGAGCTTCGCACCGATCTCGAACGTCGCGGCTTCGCCCAACGTGTTCACGGTGCATCCGTCAATTGCCGCGAAAACGATGAAGGAGCTGCTGACACTGGTGTCTGCCGATCCGAAGAAGTTCTCGGTGGCGACGCCGGGCGTCGGCACCACGCCGGACCTGTCGGCGCAGCTGCTGAAGCTGACCACCAAGCTGGATTTCATCACCGTGCCCTTTGGCGGTGCCGGTCCCGCGGTGGGTGCCGTCGTCGGTAACCAGGTACAGATCGGCTGCACCGCACTGCCGCCGACAACGCCGCATATCAAGGCAGGACGGCTGCGTGCCATCGCGGTGACCAGTGCCAAGCGCTCCGGCGCGATTGCCGACGTGCCGACGATGGCTGAAGTCGGATTCAAGGGGCAGGAGGCCGATACGCTGCAGGGCCTGCTGGCGCCCGCCGGCACGCCGAAAGCGATTGTCAGCCGACTGCACAGCGAGGTGGTCAAGATGATCGCCAAGCCCGATGTTAAGGCGCGTGTCGAAGGCCTCGGTTTCGACATCATCGGCAGTTCGCCGGCCGAGTTTGCCGCACAGGTCAAGGTCGAGGTCGAGAAGTGGACCAAGGTCGTAAAGGCCGCCGGCATCAAGGTCAATTGAGTAATCCCTGTTTACCCTACTGCGCGGCGCGCAAGCTGCGTCGCGCGGTGCTCGCAACCTCGCCTAACTTTAAGGTTATGTCTTGGTTGCTGTGCGCCGTGCTCCTTGCTTTCGCGCCGCTCGCGACGGGTCTACAGGGATTCCTTAACCTGCGATGACTCTGAGAAGCCATGCGCATCACTGACATTCGTGAAACCGCGATTGCGCTGAAATCCGATCTGCGCAACGCGGTTTTTGATTTCAGTGAAATGACCACGTCGGTGGTTGCGGTGGTCACCGATGTCATTCGCGACGGCAAACCCGTTGTCGGTTTTGCCTTCAACTCCACCGGCCGTTACGCCTGCGGCGCGCAGATGCGCGCGCGTTTCATTCCGCGCATCCTCAAGGAGCCGCCGGAAGCGCTGCTCAATGCGGCGGGCGACAATTTCGACGCGGAAAAAATTCTTGCGGTGATGATGCGGCGGGAAAAACCCGGCGGCCATACCGAACGCTCGGTCGCCATCGGCACCATCGAAGTGGCGTGCTGGGATGCCATTGCCAAACTCGCCGGCCAGCCGCTGCACCGGACCATTGCAGAAAAATACAATAACAACAATAAGATAGATAAAGTGCCTTGTTACGTCGGCGGCGGCTGGTATGCGCCGGGTAAAGGCATTCCCGAACTGCTTGCCGAGATCAGCGACAAGTTCGCGCAGGGTTACCGCACGATGAAGATCAAGGTCGGCGGTATGTCCATCCCGGAGGACATCGCGCGACTGGAGGCGGCGCTGAAACTGATCGGCGACAGTTCGCGGCTTGCAGTCGATGCCAATGCCGGTTTCGACCGCAATCGCGCCCTGGCTTATGCCAAAGCGCTGGCGCCCTACAAGCTGCGCTGGTTTGAAGAGCCGACCGATCCGCTGGATTTTGCATTGCTTGCCGAAGTGGCCGCGATTTATGAATCACCGATCGGCACCGGCGAGAATCTGTTCTCGACCCAGGACATCAGCAACCTGATCACCTTCGGCGGCATGCGCGCCGACCGCGACATCATCCAGATCGACGTGCCGCAGTCCTACGGCATCGCGCAGTTCGCGCGCACGCTGGCAATGCTGAATGCACGCGGCTGGTCGCCGGCGTCGGTGTTTCCGCACGGCGGCAACCAGATGACATTACATATCGTCGGCGGTTTCGGCCTAGGCGGCTGCGAAGCCTATCCCGGCGTATTCGGCATGTTTGCCGGATTTGCCGATGATGCGAAAGTCGAAGATGGTTATCTGCGTTTACCCGAGCGTCCGGGCATCGGTTTTGAAGCACAGAACGCGCTGTATGCAGTGATGCGCCAGCTGTCGCCGGAAATCGGCGGCTGAGAAAAATATTATTCAAAGGGGGATGACATGAACGTTTCACCGAAGATTTCAAGAATGATTGCGGGTTGCCTGTTGTTTTCGGCGATGGTTTCTGCGCAGGCGGCGTACCCGGAAAAACCGGTGCGCGTGGTGGTGCCGTTTGCGGCCGGCGGTCCCGCGGATCTGGTGGCGCGGCTGATCGCGCAGAAACTGTCGGAACAGTGGAAGCAGCCGGTGGTGGTCGACAACCGCGGCGGTGCCGGCGGCAATATCGGCACGGCGCTGGTCGGGCAGGCGCTGCCCGATGGTTACACGCTGCTGCTGACGACCTCGGTGTTCATCTGCAATCCCAGCCTCTACAAGAATCCCGGTTACGATCCGTTCAAGGAATTCGCACCGATCACGCTTGCCGGCGTGTCGGCAACCGTGGTGTCGCGCCATCCTTCGTATACCGCAGTCAACTCCATGAAAGACATCCTGCAGCAATCGAAGATTGCGCCGATTCCCTTTGCCTCACCCGGCATCGGCACCGCGGGCCATCTTTCGGGTGAACTGTTCCGCACCATCACCAAGGCCAACATCCAGGCCGTGCCGTACAAGGGCGCGGGCCCGGCAATGACCGCGCTGCTCGGCGGCGAAGTGCGCCTCGGATTCACTGCAGTGCCGCCGGTGGTCGCGCTGGCGCGCGGCGGTAAGCTGGTGCCGATTGCGGTGACCAGCATCAAGCGTCTCGACGTGCTGCCCAACGTGCCGACGGTGGCAGAGAGTTATCCCGGTTTCGAAGTCGACAACATGTACGGCCTGCTCGCGCCGAAAGCGACGCCGGCCGCGCTGATCCGCAAGATCAATGCCGATACCCTGATCGCGCTGAAACAGCCTGATCTGCGCCAGCGTTTTGCACAGGATGCCTTCGAAATCCGCGGCAATACGCCGGAGGAGTTTGCGCAGTACCTGCGCGCTGAATTCACCAAGTGGGCGAAGGTGGTCAAGGATTCCGGCGTTCGCGTGGATTGATCTGCGGTTTGTTGAACGGTGTGTGAGAAAATGCGGATCTGTAATTGACAGATTTCGCATGGTTTCCCGTGAAAAAACTCCAGCACCTTTTTGAAAGCAACCGCAGCTGGTCCGAGCGCATCCGTCTTCAGGATCCGGAGTTTTTCAGCAAGCTGGCGCGCCAGCAGTCGCCGGAGTATCTGTGGATCGGCTGTTCCGACAGCCGGGTGCCGGCCAACGAGATTGTCGATCTGCTGCCCGGCGAGCTGTTCGTTCATCGCAACGTCGCCAACGTGGTCACTCACACCGATCTGAACTGCCTGTCGGTGATCCAGTTTGCGGTCGATGTGCTCAAGGTCAAACACATCATTGTCGTCGGCCATTACGGTTGCAGCGGCGTCGGCGCCGCGCTGCGCGGCGACCGAATCGGACTGGCTGACAACTGGCTGCGCCATGTGCAGGACGTGCGGCAGAAGCACGAAGCGCGGCTTTCGGTGTTGCCCAATGCAGGTGCGCGCGGCGACCGGCTTTGCGAACTCAATGTGGTCGAACAGGCCGCCAACGTCTGCCAGACCACGATGGTGCAGGATGCCTGGGAGCGCGGACAGGACCTGACGGTGCATGGCTGGGTTTATGGTCTGCGCGACGGCCTTGTACGCGATATGGAATTCAGCGCGACATCCGCCGATGAGGCATCTGCGCATTACGTATCGGCGCTGGCCGGGCTCGACTGAGTCCGGCGTTTCCGTTCAGATGATGCCGGCGGCGCGCAGCGCTGCAATCTCGGCGTCGCTTTTTCCCAGCAGTTTCTGCAACACCTGATCGGTATGCTGTGACAGAAGCGGCGGTGGCGTGTCGTAGCTCAATGGTGTGCGTGAATATTTGATCGGGTTGGCGACCAGCGGCACTTCACCGGATAGCGGATGCGGCACATCGACCTGCATGCCGCGATGTTTGATCTGCGGATTGGTGAATACGTCATCAAGGCGGTGAATCGGGCCGCAGGGCACGCCCAGCGGTTCGAGCACGGCAATCCATTCTGCGGTGGTCTTCAGTCTGACTGCCGGTGCAATGGCGGCAATGCAGGTATCGCGATTGGCAATGCGCAGCGCATTGCTGGCGTAACGTTGATCGCTGCCGGTTTCCGGGATGCCTGCGGCCTCACAGAATTTTTTGAACTGGCTGTCATTGCCGATGGCGATGATCACGTCGCCGTCTTGGGTCGGGAAGGTTTGATAGGGCACGACATTGGGATGCGCGTTGCCCATGCGGATCGGCACTTCACCGCCGATCAGGTAATTCGTATTCTGGTTGGCGAGCCACGCGACCTGCGTGTCGAGCAGGGCCATGTCGATATGCTGGCCGCGGCCACTGCTATGGCGTTCTTCAATGGCGGCGAGGATGGCCACCGTGGAATACATGCCGGTCATCAGATCGGCGATGGCGACGCCGGCCTTCTGCGGACCGCCGCCGGGCAGGTCGTCACGTTCACCGGTGATGCTCATCAGGCCGCCCATGCCCTGCACCATGAAATCATAGCCGGCGCGGTCCTTGAACGGGCCGTCCTGGCCGAAGCCGGTGATCGAGCAGTAAACGAGGCGCGGGTTCAGTGCCGACAGCGTGTCGTAATCGAGACCGTAACGCTTGAGGTCACCGACCTTGTAGTTCTCGAGCAGGATGTCGGCATGTTGCGCGAGTTCCCGCGCGATCTTCTGGCCTTCGGGTTTGGCGATGTCCAGCGTGACAGACTGTTTGCCGCGGTTGGCGCAAAGGTAATACGCGGACTCCGAAGTGTCCTTGCCATCGGGATCCTTCAGGAAGGGCGGACCCCAGGCGCGGGTGTCGTCGCCTTTGCCGGGCCGTTCGACCTTGATCACTTCGGCGCCGAGGTCGGCAAGCACTTGTCCACACCAGGGCCCGGCGAGGATGCGGCTCATGTCGAGCACGCGCAGGCCGGCGAGCGGCCTTGCGGATTTTTTTGCGGCGGCTGTGTTCATGGTTTGCGGACTTTGATTTCGCGGCTGATGGCTTTGGTGGTGCCGCCCCAGGTCGGCGCGTAGGCGGCCTTGCGTCCGACGCCGCCCGCGACCACGATCATCAGGTCATCGGGTTTTTCGGCGACACGAATGATGTCGGCGGCTGGATCTGCACCGGCAGACATGCGCCGCGTGCGCATCGCTGGCGCGAGTTTTTCAACCGGCAGCCAGGCACGTTCCCAGATTGCGGCCTTGGTTTTCTGTTTGTCCATGCCTTCACGGTGGAACATGTCGACCCATTCCGGCGGCAGGATACATAAAGGTTCGCCGCCGCCGAGCAGTCCCGAGCCGCCGGCGACACCGGCGATCAGCATTGATTGCGCAAAGGTCTGTGCCATGTCGGCAGCGGTCTGGCTGTCGGAGTCGTTGACCTCTACGGTGCCGGCGATACCCACCACGGTGACCACGCTGGCATCGGCGGCGAAGCCGCGTTCGACATGCAACGGCGGCCACGGGCTGTCCGCGCTGTTTTCCGAGAAGCAGCAGGCGTATTTGGCGGGCTGGCCCAGGGTCGCCATGTCGAGTTCGCCGGGTTTGGCGCCGCAGACGTTCTGCAGGATCAGCGCCATCGCACGGCCGATGGTGGCGTTGGCGCGATGACCGGAACCGAGCGCATTGGCGGCGCCGTTGATGCCGAGCTGAGCGGCAAGCGGACCGCTGACGATGTAAACGGGTGTTGCTGATCCGGTCGTGGTGGCGACGCCGAGCAGGTTGAACTGAGGGTCGGCCAACGCATCGACGGCGGCCACCAACACCGGGAAGTATTCGGGCTTGCAGCCGGCCATCACGGCGCAGATGGCGACGTCGACGGCAGTGGCCATCGCAAAACTTGGCGCGACCATGGCGATTTCTTCATCCGCCTTGTAGCGGTTGGCGGTGAGCATGGCATTGACGCGCTCCGCCGTTGGGGGCACCAGCGGCAGGCCGTCGCTCAGATACGCCGCAGCGAGTTCCTGCTGAATGGTTTCCCAAGCGGCGTCATGATTACCTCGCCAGATTTCCATGATGCCGGGCCGCAGTTCTCAGTGATCTGTCTTCGACAGAAAGCGGTGCATCTCGGTGTGGTCGGCAATGAAACCCAGCTTCTTTTCCATTGCGTTCCAGACTTCGGCCGTCGGTTTGGCGAATGCAGTCGAGGTATTCATCGCTTCGGCGATTTCCAGTGCGGTGCGTACGTCCTTGGCCATCAGTCCTGCGGAGAATCCCGCGTTGTAGGCGCCGGAGAGCATGTACTGTTTGCACTTGTTTTTGGTGGTGTTGTTCATGCCGCTGGAGGTGTTGATGATGTCGACGATGACATTCGGATCAATGCCGAAAGCCTGGCCGGCGTGCATGGCTTCACAGGCGGCGATCAGTCCCGCTGCGGAAACATAATTGTTGAGCGCCTTGATCGCGTGGCCGGCGCCCAGCGGGCCGGCGTAATAAATCTGATTGCCCATTTTTTCGAGCATGGGTTTCACGCGTTCAAATATCGCCTTGTCGCCGCCGACCATGATCGACAGCGTTGCGGCAATGGCACCTTTGACGCCGTTGGATACAGGCGCATCGATGAACTGCAAACCGCGTTTTGCCAATACTTCGCCCAGATCACGCGTGCCCATCGGCGACGACGAACTCATGTCGATGACCAGCGTATTGTGCTTTGCGCGTTCAAGAACGCAGTTTTTGAAGCTGTCGTTTTCGCCGCACAACGCTGCGCGTACGGCTTTGCCGTCGGGCAGCATCGTGATCACGATGCTGGAGGCTGCGCCAAGATCGGCAAGATCCATGGCCATCGTGATGCCATGTTCACCCGACAATTTCTCGGCGCGTTCAATATCCAGATCGAATACAACCCCTCGGTAGCCGGCGCGCGCGAGATTGCCCGCCATCGGAGTGCCCATTGCGCCGAGGCCAACACAACCAATGACGTCATTCGAGGGAGTCATAATATCTCAATATAATCAAATATTTATGGTGATCATTCACATCGGCAGTTCGACGCCGACCTTGCGCGACCGCGCCAGCTCGACCAGCTTTGCTGCAGTGTAGATGTCCTGGATGCCCATGCCGTGTGATTCGTACAGCGTGATGTCGTCTTTGTTCGCCCGGCCTGCTGCGCGACCGGTGATCACTTCGCCAATTTCAGTCAGGACGTCCCAGCTGGTGTGTCCGGTTTCGACAGCGGCAATCAGATCACCGCATTCATTGCGCGCGGTACCGCGCGAATCCACGGTAATCAGTGCCGAGCGCGCTACAGTCTTTGCGTCGATCTCCCGCCGTGACAGCGCATTCGAGCCCGCGGCATTCACATGCTGTCCCGGCTGCAGCCAGTCGCCGTCGATGACCGGTGTTGTGGATTTGGTCATGATGTTGACGACATGTGAATCCTTGATCGCTTCGGGGCCGGACGCTGCAGGAATCACCGGGATGCCCAGCTTGTCGCTCATCTTCTTGCACCAGGCCTCGAGTTTGTCGCGGGTGCGTGCGTAAACCCGTGCTTCGCGAATGTTCAGCGCAGTGACCACGGCTTCAAGCTGTCCCATGCCCTGAAAGCCGGCGCCGATCTGCGCCAGTACCGAAGCGCCGGGATTGGCGAGGTACTTTGACGCCACGCCACTGGCTGCGCCGGTGCGCGTCATGCCCAGCCACACGCCTTCAACAATGGCTTCAAGCTTTCCGCTGTCCATGCTGATCAGATGCACATAGGTGGCACCGCGTTTGCCGGGTGGGCTGAAGTAATACTTGAAGCCGATATAACCCAGCTCCGGCGCTGCGGCCTGCAATACATGCTGGATGCCCGCCGTGGTCTGCACACGTGTCCGCGGCAGGTCCGTGGCCTTGCCCAGCGCACGGTCCTTCAGCGCGCGCTCGACCTGCTCCAGCGCGAGCGGCATGGTGATCAGTTCTTTGACATTCTCTTCATTGAGGAACAAAACCATAAAAAACCTTTGGCCACAGAGTTGAAATGAATAAAAGTCAAAAGCTTAGCCACAGAGGGCACAGAGTTCACAGAGAAAAGCGTTTGATGCCGTCGATTAAACGGGTGTTTCCAAAGTTGATCAATAATGCCCGCTTCAGTCCTGTTGCTCGCAAGTAGGATAGCGTTTGTGCTGAAGCTACTTCTGGCAGATTTTTCGACGATTTAAGCTCAATCACGACGCTGTTATCAACTATCAAATCAATGCGCTGCCCTGAAATCAGCTTCCCCTTGTATTCAACATCAACAGCGACTTGTCTCTTGTAACCTATGCCACGTAACTCAAACTCATGGCAAAGCGCTTCTTCGTAAATTGATTCGAGTAGGCCCGGTCCGATAACCCGATGCACTTCAATGGCCGCGCCAATGATCCTCTCGGTGACATCATCCATGTCGCGGGTTTTCTCTGTGCTCTCTGTGACCTCTGTGGCTACGCCTTTCAGCCTTTCTTGTTTTTCTTCGCTTCAGCACGAATCGCCGACAGCGTGGTACGCGGCGTGATCGCATCGGGGTCGACGCGCAGTTCCAGCAGCGCGGCGGTTTTGGCCGACCACGCGCGTTCGAAGGCGGCTTCGAAGTCTTCGGTTTTTTCAACGATCTCGCCATGCAGGCCGTAGGCGCGGGCCAGCGCTGCGAAGTCCGGATTCTTCAGCTGCGTGCCGCTGACGTTGCCGGGGTAGTTGCGTTCCTGGTGCATGCGGATGGTGCCGAACATGCCGTTGTTGACGACGATGAAAATGACTTTCGCGTCATATTGCGCGGCAGTGGCGAGTTCCTGGCCGTTCATCAGGAAGCAGCCGTCACCGGAGAATGAAATCACCGGACGTTTGGGATAGACAATTTTTGCAGCCACACCCGACGGCACGCCATAACCCATCGCGCCGCTGGTCGGCGCGAGCTGGGTGCGGAAGCCGGGATAGGGGTAGAAACGATGAACCCAGATCGCAAAGTTGCCGGCGCCGTTGGTGATGATGCTTTCCGGCGGCAGGCGTTTGCGCAGGAAGGTGATCACTTCACTCATGTTGAGTTTGCCCGGCACCGTCACCGGTTGCTGCCACGCTTCGAGTTCGGCGCGCGCTTCTTTGGTCCAGGCATCCCAGGCCGGTTTCACTGGCGCGAGTTTTTTTGCGGCGGCAGCGAACTCCGGCATGCCGCTGTTGATCAGCAGCGTGCCCTGATAGACGCGGCCGAGTTCTTCAGCGCCGGCGTGCACGTGCACCAGTTTCTGCGCCGGGCAGGGAATGTCGAACAGCGTGTAGTTGGCGGTGGTCCATTCGCCGAGCCGTGCACCGACGACCAGCATCAGATCACAGGCCTTGATGCGTTCGGCCAGTTTCGGATTGAGGCCGACGGCAACATCGCCGACGTAATGAGGATCGCGGTTGTCGATCAGGTCCTGGCAGCGGAACGATGCACACACCGGCAGGTTGAAGGCGCGGGCGAAGGCGAGGATGTCTTCACTTGCCTGTTTGTTCCAGCCGCCGCCGCCGACCATCATCAGCGGTTTTTTCGCCTTGCCGAGCAGATCGCGCAGCTTGTGCATGTCGAATTCGCCGGGGTTCGCGGCGACGCGCTGGTAACGCGCGGCTTTTGAGGTCGGCGCCATTTCGGTCTGCATGTCTTCGGGCAGTGCCAGCACGACAGGGCCCGGGCGACCCGAGGTCGCGACATGGAAGGCATGGCTGATGTATTCGGCGACGCGGTCGGCGCGGTCGATCTGTGCCACCCACTTGCACATCGGTCCGAACATGCGGCGGAAATCGATTTCCTGGAAGGCTTCGCGTTCAACGACATCGTTGCCGACCTGGCCGATGAACAGGATCAGCGGCGTCGAATCCTGGAATGCGGTGTGCACGCCGATCGAGGCGTTGGTGGCGCCCGGTCCGCGCGTGACAAAAGCGATGCCCGGCTGCCCGGTCATTTTGCCGTAGGCGTCAGCCATATTGGTGACGCCGCCTTCCTGGCGGCAGATGATGAATTTGAATTCGTCGCTGCGTTCGTGGATCGCGTCGAGTACCGCCAGATAGGATTCACCGGGAACGCCGAAGCCGAGATTGGCGCCGTGGGTGATCAGTGAATCGACAAGAATTTGCGCGCCGGTCTGCATCAGCGGGCGGGTGGCGGATTTGGCCGTCATGAGGAGCTTCCTGGACTGTTTTTGTAGGAAATGCGGGGAGCGAAAGCCTATCACGTCCACGGTGGTTCCGGCCGCTATACTGCGGGGCCAATACGCGCGACAACGGGGATGCGGCGATGCATGAATTCATAAAATGGACTGCGACCGAGGCGGCGGCACGACTGGCGCGCGGCGAGGTTTCTCCGTTGCAACTGCTCGACGCTGCCGAGGCGCGCATTGCCGAAACCAATCCGCAGATCAATGCGATGGTCACGCTGTGTTTTGATCGTGCTCGTGCACACGCCAAACGCCTGATGAACGAACCGCGCGCCGGGCGGCCTGCCGGTTTTCTGTACGGTCTGCCGATTGCGGTGAAGGACAACACTGATGTCGAAGGTGTGCGCTGCACGTCGGGTTCTCGCGTCTACGATAACCGCATTGCACCGGGTTCCGATCCGGTGGTGCAGCGGCTGGAAGCGCATGGCGCGATCGTCGTCGGCAAAACCAACCTTCCGGAATTCGCCGCCGGCGGCAATACCTTCAATGATGTGTTCGGTGCGACACGTAATCCCTGGGATACGCGGATGAGCGCCAGCGGTTCTTCCGGCGGCAGCGCAGCGGCGCTGGCGGCAGGCCAGGTATGGCTGGCCACCGGCAATGATTTTGGCGGCAGCATCCGCACGCCGGCGGCCTTTTGCTCAGTGAGCGGACTGCGGCCGAGTCCGGGGCGCGTGGCGCGGCTGCAGAAACAGCCCTTCAATCCGCTGTCGGTTGAAGGGCCGATGGCGCGCACGGTGGCGGATGTAGCGCTGATGTTCGATGCCGAAGCGGGATTCGATGCGCGCGACCCGTTGTCGCCGCATGAGCCGCTGCCGTCGTTTGCGCAATGCGCGGCACAGCCGCTACGCCCGCGGCGCGTCGCAGTCAGCGCCGATCTGGGAATCGCGCCGGTGGTGGATCGCGATGTGCGCGCCTGCATCACCAACGTTGCTGAAAAACTGGCGGCAGAAGGCGTCGAAGTGGTCGAGGCGAATCCCGAGCTTGGTGATGCGGGAGAAAATTTCCTGAAATTGCGCGGCGCTGTTTATATTGCCCGAGTCGCGCCGCTGCTCGCGCAATACCGCGACGTGCTCAAACCTGAAGTGGTCGAGAACATCGAATTCGGTCTCGGCTTGAAGCTGACCGATGTGGTCGCAGCGGAAATCGCGCAAGGCGAAATCATCCGTCGTGCGGCTGCGTTTTTTGAACAATACGACGCGCTGATCTGCCCGGCGACCTTGTGCCCGCCATTCGCTGTCGATCTGCGTTATCCCGAGAGCTGGGATGGCGTCGCGTTTGCCGGATATATGGGCTGGCTGGTGCTGACGTATGCCGTCACCATGACCGCCTGTCCGGTGCTGGCCATGCCCGGCGGCTTCATGCCATCCGGCCTGCCGCTGGGGCTGCAGGTCATTGGCCGGCCGCAGGGCGAGGCGGCTCTTTTTTCACATGGCGCGTGGATTGAACAGTTGTTGGGATTGTCGCGGTTGACGCCGCGGGATCCGCGGTCCGGTTGATGTATGTCAACTGGCTGTTTGCAGTTGCTGGACTATGCCTCTGCTGATTGATAGTCTTGGCGTGGCCGGTCGAGGGGGATCGGTAATCGTGTATTGCCGATCGTAACGTCCATCTTGAACTACTTCAGCGCCCGTACCCGCATCATCTTGCTCGTGCTCCTTTCGGCGTTGCCGATTCTTGTGCTCGCCGTTTACAACGGTTTTCAACAGCGCGCAGCCGCTGAATTGACGGAACGGCAGCATCTTCAGCTGATTGCCGGGCTGACTGCAAGGCGTCCGGAGCAGATGATTGAAGGCGCCAGGCAACTGTTGTTTGCGGCGACTGCGGACATCAATGACTTGTTAAAGGACAAAGCGAGCTGCGCCCGGCAGGTCCGGAAAATCGCTGCGCAGGTCCAGGGCCTTTATCGAACCGTGGGCATCATTCTGCCTAACGGGGATATCTTCTGTAATGCCACGACCGCGCCCATTGAACTCAATGTCAATGTGAAAGACAGGGATTACTTCCAGCTCGCGATGAGCAGCTGCAAGTTCGCGGTCGGCGGTTACCAGATCGGGCGGTTCACCGGACTGCCGGCCATCAATCTGGCGCAGCCGGTACTGGATGGCTCCGGAAAAGTCATTGCAGTTGCCTATGCGGCGCTGAATCTCGGCGTATTTGACGAGCAGTCCGAGCTTCGAAACGGATTCTCTTCGAAGGGCATTGAGCGGGTGTTGACCTTTGTGGATCACAATGGCGTGGTGGTTGCGCAGTTTCCGATGCATCACGCCATGATCGGACAGAAGATCCGCAATCCGCAGGTTCTGCAGAATGTGATGGAACAAAGGCGGGGGGTCTTCAGCGTACCGGACATTGACGGAAATCAACGCCTGTTTGCGTTTGACAGCGTGGGTGTGAATCCGGACGGCAAACCGCAGATCCGGGTGCTGGTGGGCACCCCGATCAGTGCGATTTATGGCGAGGCCAATCAGACGCTGCATAAAACGGTGATGATTGTGGTGATCATGTCGGTGCTGTTGCTGCTGCTGGCCTGGTATGGCGCCGAGATTTTTTTCACCCGCCGTTTTCGCATTCTGCTTGACATGACGGCTCGTGTGCGCGCGGGTGATTTCAGTGCGCGCAGCGGATTTGGTGAAGGTCGGGAAGAGTTGAATCAGCTCGGTGTCGCGCTCGACCAGATGGCCAGCGAACTGCAGGACAGGGACAAGCAGCTGCAGGATGCGCTGGAGCGGCTGCGATCGCAGGCGATTACCGATGAACTGACCGGACTCTACAACCGACGCCATCTGTGGAACGCACTGGAGGCTGAACTCGTGCGGGCGCGGCGCAAGCGCATGCCGATGGCGGTGATGCTGTTCGACATCGACCATTTCAAGCTTCTGAACGATCAGTGGGGCCACGAAGCGGGCGACATGGTGTTGCAGGTTATTGCGCAGGTGGTACGGCGCGTGGTGCGCGGCACCGACCTCGTCGCGCGTCATGGCGGTGAGGAGTTTGTGGTGGTCATGCCGGAGGCCAGCGAGGAGGTTGCGTTGCTGCGTGCGCGCGAATTGCGTGTGCGTATTTCTGAATTGTCCGTGACCTATCAAGGACAGGCTTTGGGGGCGATCACCATATCCATCGGCGTTGCCGTCAGTGCCGATGCCTCGCAATCCGGCGAACTGCTGGTTCGTGAAGCGGATGCAGCAATGTACGAAGCCAAAACCCGTGGCCGTGACCAGGTGGCGGTGCGCAGGGTCCCTTCTGCAGTCTGAACAAAAGTTCTGCGCTGCCGCGGTTCAAAAAAAACCCCGGCTTGTCCCCGAAGGGGATTTCCTTCGGGGCGCGCCGGGGTAAACAGGGGTTCTTTGCTTTGCGCCCTGCTCGGAGGAGTCTGGCGTTGTTACTTGATCCGTTTACCGATTTCGTAGCCCACTGCAGCACCGGCGCCTGCACCCGCGACAGTGCCTACCGTGCTGCCGCCAGTCAGTGCCGAGCCGACGACGCCGCCGACCACGGCACCCGCAGTCGCACCGACCTGTTTGTTGGTGGGTGAGGTCGAGCATGCGTTCAGCGACAGCATTGCCGCGAACAGTAAAATTATTCGGTATCGCTGCATTCTTTCTCCTTGCGTAAACAATTGCCTAGCCATTCATTGAGCAGATCGCATGCCAGAATAATTATTTAATAAAATCAAATAGTTATTTGAAAATTATCGAATGGGTTTGTCGCCAAACCCAGACAGCACCCGGTGTGTCGTTGCCAACACCCTGATCCGCTTCATTATTTTTGTCTCCGTCTGGAGACGCGATTGTTATCACTGGCTGTGCAGTAGTTCACGCCGGATAATCGTCGGCAGTGTCCGGGTTCCGACGTCTTGATGCCTGAACTGACCGTTCGTCCGGCGGGCCGTCGCGTTGATCGCCTTTCGAGCCCGGTACAAGAGTTGCTGTTACTGAAGCAGGCGCATTTCTGGAGAATGATCATGGAGCTGCTGTTGATGGTGTTGGGGGTCTTTTTTGGCGCGGTGGTCTGGTGGACCAGCGCACGGCTGTACCGGTTGCTGCGGGCGGCTGCTGCAGGACGGCGCGCTTCACGTTTCTTGATCGCGGGTCGTACCGTCAGTGACTGATCAACGGCCCAGCGGACTGGCACCCGGCGTACGGCCGCGCGAGGTCTGGTCCTGGGCGATGTACGACTTCGCCAATTCGGGATACACGACCGTGGTCATCACGGCCGTATTCAGCGCCTATTTTGTTGCCGAGGTTGCCGGCAATGCCCCGTGGGCGACGTTTGCGTGGACTGCCGCACTGGCAGTCTCGTACGCGCTGATCATGCTGACGGCGCCCTTGCTGGGGGCCTGGGCCGATGCGCATGCGGCAAAAAAGCGGCTGCTGGTGATGACCACGCTGGGCTGCGTGGCCTTTACGGCAGCGTTGTCGGTCATCGGGCGCGGGGATGTTGCGGCGGCCATCGTGCTGATCGTGCTGTCGAATTTCTTTTTCGGTTCCGGTGAAAACCTGATTGCGGCGTTTCTGCCGGAGATCGCGCGCGGCGAAGCGCTGGGGCGGATCTCGGGCTGGGGCTGGTCGCTGGGTTATCTCGGCGGACTGGTGTCGCTTGGCATCTGTCTTGCGTATGTCAGCCACGCCCAGGCACTGGGTGACCCGGCAACTTCATTCGTACCGGTGACCATGCTGCTGACAGCCGTGATTTTTGCGCTGGCCAGCTTGCCGACATTTCTTTTCCTGCGTGAACGCGCGCAACCGCAAGCGGCTGCACGTGTGGCTGTGCGTAAAGTATTTGCCGATCTTCGCGAAACACTGCGTACCGCGCATCAGTATCGTGACTTGAGGCGTTTTCTGATTTGTCTCGTGTTTTATCAGGCCGGCATCCAGACGGTGATTGCGCTGGCGGCGATCTATGCGCAGCAGGCGATGGGTTTTACCACGCGCGATACGCTGATGCTGATCCTGGTGGTCAATGTAACGGCTGCAATCGGCGCCTTCCTGTTTGGTTATCTGCAGGATCGTGCGGGACACGTCAGGGCGATCGGGATTATTCTGGTGTGCTGGATTGTTACTGTATTGATTGCGTGGCGGGCTGCCGATGCCGCGGTGTTCTGGGTGGCGGCCAACTGCGTCGGTCTGTGTCTGGGGTCGAGCCAGTCGGCCGGTCGTGCGCTGGTTGCCTATCTCAGTCCGCCGGGACGGCAGGCGGAGTTTTTCGGTCTGTGGGGACTGGCGGTCAAATGTTCGTCGATACTCGGTCCGCTGACCTATGGCATTGTTTCATGGCTGACCGGGGGTGATCACCGTCTTGCGATCCTGCTGACCGGCGTTTATTTTGTTGCAGGGCTGCTGTTGCTGGCCGGTATCAATGCGGAACGCGGTCGCGACGCCGCGTTGCAGGGCGCCCGCAGCGGCGGTTAATGAGGTTGTTTGCGAAAATGGTTATAAAAACAAATCGGCTGTTTTCAGGGCCGGTGCACCGATACGGGGGAATGTGATGCTCAGTTTTCTGACCGGGTCAAAGGTTGACCATCCAATGGCCGATGCCAAAAAGGCCCGGGAGATCATTGCCGAACTGCCCGCCGATCCTTTGAAGGCCTTGGCGGAAATCACGCAATGGCTGGAAAGCCTGCGTGACACCAAGGCGTTCAAGGTCGATCGGCTGTTCGACAACATTGATCTGCTCGACGGTGCGGCGAAAAACCACCAGCGCAAACTGGCGCAGGATTATTTCGCCACGTCGCGGCAGCAGAAATTCCAGGAAAACCGGCTGTGGAGCAGCAGCTTCACGTTCTGGAAGGCGCTGAGCGAAGCCTATCTCGAATGTGTGGCGCGTTATGAAAGCACGCAAACCGGCGGCACTGCATTCCGGCGCAACCTGCCGGTCATTGTCACGCGCACGCTGCGGGCGTTGACGCTGCAATTGAAGTGGGCGCTGGTCCGCTACGGTCCGGTGGATCCGCGCGTGTGGTCCGATATCGGGCGGCTCTACCAGTTTGCCGAGTCGATCGGTTTCGCCGGGAATACCGTGGCCATTTATCCGGGGTCCCATGGCGGCGGTTCGGTGCAGCAGGAGTTTCTCAAGGCGGTGATGCTTTGCGTATCGTCCACGGACGGACTGAGCCCCATGCGCCAGGAGCTGGCGGAGCGTGCCGTGGCGCATTTTTCCCCGGGATTCCGCATTGCCCGGGAGCCAGGTCCCGGTTGCCGCTATTGTTTTGACATCGCCGGCGGCAAGCCGCCGTTTCGCGTGATTGACGGCAAGTCGCCGGCATCACCCACCGCGCGGTACTTCGGCGCGGGCGACGCGTTCGAGCAACTGAAGCGTGTCGAATCCATTGTCACCGAAACCGGCGCGATTCCTTCGGACGTACATCTCGGCGGCGTTTACGGCAAGGACGCTGTACTGCCGGTGTTGCGCCACCTCATCTCATACTGGTCCGACGACGCGCCGGCACGCAACACCCAGCGGCGGCAGACCGCGACACGGATGACGGTGCTGCACGGCATGGTGGAAATCCTGCGCACGCTGGATCCCTCGAACAGCGACGAGCTTGATTTCAGCGATCCCGCTGCAGCCGAACATTCCGCTGAAAGCTGGATTGTTGAGAACGTCAGCGACGGCGGATACGGCGCGATCATTCCAGCAGCAAAAAGCGATTGGGTGCGGGTCGGCGCATTGATCGGCGTGAAGACCGAAACTTCCAAACACTGGGGCATCGGCATTATTCGCCGCGTGACGCGTGATGAACATCAGCAGCGCCGCGTCGGCATCCAGTCGTTGTCAAAGATCGCCATTCCCGTTCGCATCGGCAAGTCCGGCGGCGCGTTTGCATCTGCCCCTGCCGAGCCCACCGATTCGGCGCTGCTGCTGGCAACAACGCCGGACAAGAATGGTGAGGTGGGTCTCGTGCTGCGAGAGGGCATCTACAATTCGCGCGACAGCCTCGACATGATGGTGAACAGCAAACCGTATTTGTTGATGCCGTCACGCCTTGCCGAGGGCGGAGAGGATTTCGACTGGGCCTTGTTCAAGGTGATGCAGCGGTCGAGCTGAGGTTGCGAAGTGCGGGGATAAATTTTCAAGTTATTGATTTAATTAACTAATTAAATGAATCCCCGGTTGCTTTAAGTCTGATTGGCTGTAACTTGCGTTGCATCAAATTTCTTCTTGGTGACTTCATTGACAATGGTTTCGCGTTGGAGCCATCAGCTCACCGTTTGTTGCGATGGTTTCCGGACCACCAATAACAATGATTACAAGGAGAAAACCATGCTGAAGAAACTCATTCCCGCATTTGCGCTGGCGTCTGCAATCGCGGTTCCCGCGTTCGCCCAGACCGTGACCTATAGCAAGGACATTGCACCGGTGCTCAAGGAGTACTGCTCGGAGTGCCATGGTGACGGATCGCCGATTTACAAGGAATTCAAGAAAAATGAAGCCAAACTCACCAAGGAAAAGATCGGTCCGCGCATGGACTCCTTTCCTTTGATGGTGACTCACATTGTTTACCCCGAGACCGGCGCCCTTCAGCGTCGTCTGGATGACGGCAAGGCCAGCCCAGGCGGCAAACCCGGCAATATGTATCGCTACCTCGGTGGCGACGATCAGGAGCGGCAGAAGAATCTGGCGCTGTTCAAGGCCTGGCTGGGTGAAGGCGGCTGGAACCTCAACCGCTGGGCGGCGCGTGGTGATGTGCCGGCAATTACCAAGGAGCAGCTCGACAAGCTGAAGCTCGCTTATTAAACAAGCGCAGCAGTTTAAATAAATACGGCGTGCCCGTTTCGGGGCACGCCGTTTTTTTACGCCAGTAGCACTGCCGCGGTTTGCCTCAGGCGAGTTTGGTGGCCCCGGCTGCGGCCAGTGCCTGGATTTCCGCATCTGCGTAACCGGCCTCACGCAGGATTTCCGCGCTGTGCTCGCCGAGGCGCGGCGCCGGGCGGTGCGGCATGGCATCGGCGCCTGACCAGTGGCTGGCCAGCGTCATTTCGCGCAAGCGGCCTTCGCTGGGGTGTTCGGATTCCTTGAAGAATCCGGTGGCCGCCAGATGCGGGTCGTTGAGTACGTCGCCGACCGATTTCATCGGTGCTGACGGAATGTCGGCCTCACGCAGCAGTTTTTCCCATTCCGTATTGCTGCGCAGCTTCAACTGCTCGGCAGCGAACGCGTAAACCTCGGCGATGTTGCGCGAACGTGCTTCGTGACTGCCGAATCGCGGGTCGGATTCAAACATTGCTTCCTGGCCGATCAGCTTGAAAAAGGCGCGCCAGTGCTTGTCGTTGTAGATCAGCACGCACATATAGCCGTCACTGGTTTTGTAGGGCGCACGGTCATGCGCCAGCATGCGCGCATAGCCGTAAGGACCTTCCGGCGGATCGAAGGTGAAACCGCCCATGTGGTCGGCGAGCACCATCTGCGTCACGGTTTCGAACATCGGCACTTCGACCGACTGGCCCTTGCCGGTACGGCTGCGCGCGAACAGCGCAGTGGTGATGGCGTTGACTGCTGCAAGGCCGGTGATGCGATCAGCGATCGCCAGCGGCGCATAACGCGGCGACGATGCACCCGCTTCGTGAAACAGCGCCGGCATCGCCGACATGCCCTGGATCAGGTCGTCGTAAGCGGGTTGAGCGGCATAGGGTCCGCGTTGGCTGAAGCCGTAAGCGCCGACGTAGATGATCTGCGGGTTGATGGCGGTAACGTCCTCGTACGACAGTTTCAGCCGCTTCATCGCCTGCGGCCGCACGTTGTAGAACAAAACGTCCGCGGTCTGGATCAGCTTGTGCAGTGCGGCCAGGCCTTCGGGTTTTTTCAGGTCGAGCACGATCGAACGCTTGTTGCGGTTGTGGTGCAGGAAGATATGGCCCATTGCCTTGTGCCGCATCGGCGCGATGTGGCGCAGAATGTCGCCGTCCGGCGCTTCGACCTTGACGATGTCGGCGCCGAGGTCGCCGAGCAGCTGCGTGGCAAATGGCCCCATCACGACCGAGCTCAGGTCAATGATGCGTACGCCGTCCAAAGGTTGAGTCACTGCAATGCTCCTGTAAATTGTCTAGGTGATTACTCGGGGATGATGTTCGCAGCTTTCGCCAGTCGCGCCCATTTTTCCAGCTCGCTTTTCTGGAACTTGCCCAGTTCTGCCGGTTTCATCGGATCGACCTGAATGCCGAGCACGGCAAAGCGTTCGCGCACATCTTTGCGGGCGAGGATTTTTGCGGACTCGGCCGACAGGCGGTCGATGACGGGTTGCGGTGTGCCGGCCGGTGCGAACATCGCGAACCATGCAATCAGTTCGAAGTCCTTCACGGTTTCGGCAATCGCCTGCACCTCCGGCAACAGCGGATCGCGTTTGCGAGAGGTCACGCCCAGTCCGCGCAGCTTGCCGGATTTGACCTGCGGCGCGCCATTCACCATGTCGGCGTAAACCATGTTGATCTGGCCGCTGATCACGTCAGAGAGCGCGGGCGGAATGCTTTTGTAGGGCACATGCGTCAGTTCGATGCCCGCCATCTGCTGCAGCATGAATATCGGCACCAGGCTGCCGGCGCTGCCCGAGCCCGCAGTCAGTTTGCCCGGCTGTTTTTTTGCCAGCGCGATCAGCTCCGGCATGTTCTTCACCGGCAGCGACGGGCTGGTCACCAGCACAAAGGCGATGGTGCCGACGCGGGCGATCGGCGCGAAATCCTTCACCGGATCGTAATTGATCTTTTTCATCAGGCTCGGCGCCGCGGCGCTGGGCGTGTTGGTGCTCATCAGGATGGTGTAGCCGTCTTTCGGCGACTTCGCCGCGAGTTCCGCGCCGATGGTGCCATTTGCTCCAGCCCGATTATCGATGACGATGGCCTGACCCAGTGCCTCGGACAGGTTCTGGCCGACGGTACGTGCGACCACATCGGTGGCGCTGCCGGCGCCGAAGGGCACGATGAAACGCACCGGGCGGTTCGGGTAGGCGGCTGGTTCTGCGGCCGGTGCGGCAACGGAAAGGGCGCAGGCTATTGCGCCCAGTGTGACGGCAATTTTGTTCATGGCTCCCCTTGTTGTGGTGATGTCAGCGCAGCACGCCTGACAACCAGCTTCCGATGTCGGCCACTTCTTCAAGGCATACCGAGTGTTGCATCGGATATTCATGCCATTGCACGGCGTAACCCGCTTTTTTCAGCAATTCATGTGAGTTGTTGCCCATCGCATAAGGCACCACCGGATCCTGAGTGCCGTGCGCCATGAATACGGAGGTTTTGGCGTTGGCCGGCGCGGCTTCCGCAGCAAAACTTTCCGCAAGCGGCAGATAGGTCGACAGCGCCATCACCCCGGCGAGTTGTTCCGGGTAACGCAGGCCCGTGTGCAGCGCGATTGCGCCGCCCTGCGAGAAACCGGCGAGGACGATTTTCGCTGCGGCGATGCCGCGGCTGTTCTCGCGCGCAATTAACTGACCGATCTGCGCCTGTGATTCACGCACCCCCTTTTCATCGGCCTTTCGCGTGTGGCCTTCAAGGTCGCCGAAAGAGATGTCATACCAGGCGCGCATCACATAACCGTTATTGATGGTCACCGGGCGCGTCGGTGCATGCGGGAAAATGAAGCGGATGCCGGGCGCACCTGTGAGATCGAGTTCATTGACGATGGGCACGAAGTCGTTGCCGTCGGCGCCAAGGCCGTGCATCCAGATTACGGCGGCGGTCGGGTTCGGTGTGGTTTCGAGTTCGATGGTTTCGAGGAGTGTTGTCATGGGTGATTGCTTAAGGTCAAAAGCGGTTTAGCCACAGAGGCCACAGAGGCCAAAGAGATTTCTTTGAGTTTTCGCCTGCGTTTTCCTGAGAGATCATTCTGCCGTATCCGGCTGAAAACCCCTTGGTTTTCTCTGTGCCCTCTGTGGCTAAGGGGTTTGTTTCGGCCGTATCGCCGATTTCGGCCGGAAGGCCTTGCACACGGCTTCGTTGGTTTCGATGTACGGACCGCCGATCAAATCGATGCAGTAGGGCACGGCAGCAAAAATGCCGTGCACCAGTGGTTTGCCCGCTTCATCCTTCAGCCCTTCCAGTGTTTCCTTGATCGCCTTCGGCTGTCCGGGCAGGTTGATGATCAGCGCGCCGGTCTTGGGTTCAAGGTTGGTGCGGCGGAAACGGATCACGGCGACTTGCCGCGACAGAATCGCAGTCGGCACGAATTTCAGGCTGACCTGACGCATCTGCTCGCCGAAGCCCGGCATTTCCTTGTCGCCGACGGCCAGCGTGGCTTCGGGCGTGACATCGCGCAGTGCGGGGCCGGTGCCGCCGGTGGTCAGCACCAGATGGCAGCCTTCCTGATCCACCAGTTCCTTTAACGTGTTTTCAATCTGCGGACGCTCGTCCGGAATCAGCCGGGTGACGGTGCGCCATTGCGGCGCGCTGAGGGCCAGTTTGAACCAGTCTTCCAGCGCGGGGAAGCCTTCGTCCTTGTAGACTCCCTGTGATGCGCGGTCGCTGATTGAAACCAGCCCGATGATGAGTTGTTCTGCTGAATTGGTCATGGCGCGGATTATATCGAGTGCCTCAGTGATTCGATGTGCTGTCCGCCGTATCGGCTGTTGTATCTGCGTTGGCGTTGGAGCGATTTCGTGCTTCCACCAGACTGCGGATCATCTGGAACAGCGCGCGGAAATGTTTGGGCGGCTTGGCACGCGCGCGTTCATCCGCGGTGTTGCGCAGCAGCGTGCGCAGTTGCTGGCTGTCGGCTTCGGGATAGGCGGCAATGAATTCCGCGACGGATTTCGGATCAGCCAGCAGCCGTTCACGCCAGCGTTCGATGTGGTGCAAATGTGCCGTGTGTTCCGCAGAAACCGAGAGGAAACCGTCGAGCTTGGCGCGGATCGGCGCCGGATCAACCTGACGCATCAGCTTGCCGATGTATTGCACCTGGCGGCGCCGCGCCTCGTTGTGTTTCATGGCGCGGGCTTCGAGCACGGCCTCGCGCAGGCTCTCGGGCAGCTCGATGCTGTCGAGTTGCTGCGCGTTGAGCTCGGTCAGTTCGGCGCCGATGTCCTGCAGCGCGTCCATGTCGCGCTTGCGTTGGC
>CAMAYE010000029.1 GCA_945862135.1 Bordetella parapertussis | reverse complement strand
AAAGCCGGCCTGCATTGCGCGCGCGGCATCGTCGTCAGCGACACCATGCAGACCTATGACCCGCGCATCTACGCCGTCGGCGAATGCGCCAATCATCGCGGCATCGCCTACGGTCTGGTCGCGCCGCTGTTCGACATGGCCAAAGTCTGCGCCAACCATCTCGCGCTGTATGGCATCGGCCGTTACACCGGCTCGCTGACCTCGACCAAACTCAAAGTCACCGGCATCGACCTGTTCAGCGCCGGAAACTTCCAGGGCGGCGACGGTACGGAAGACATCACCCTGTCCGATCCGATCGGCGGCGTCTACAAGCGCCTGGTGATCAAGGACGACAAGCTGATCGGCAGCGTGCTCTACGGCGACACTGTCGACGGCGCCTATTACTTCAAACTGCTGCGCGAAGGCCGCAAGGTCAGCGACATCCGCGACAAGCTGATGTTCGGCGAATCCAATCTCGGTGACGCCGGTCACCAGGGCCAGAACAAGGCTGCCGCAATGTCGGATGACATGGAAGTCTGCGGCTGCAACGGCGTGTGCAAGGGCAGCATCGTCAAGGCGATCAAGGAAAAAGGCCTGTTCACGCTGGATGACGTGCGCAAACACACCAAGGCCTCAAGCTCCTGCGGCTCCTGCACCGGTCTTGTTGAACAGATTCTGATGTTCACCGCGGGCGGTGACTATTCAGCCTCACCCAAGGTCAAGCCGATGTGCGGCTGTACCGACCACACGCACGCCGAAGCGCGCCAGGCCATCCGCGATCACGAACTGCTGACGATTCCGGCAGTGATGAAATTCCTCGAATGGCGCACCCCCAACGGCTGCGCCAGCTGCCGCCCGGCGATCAACTATTACCTGCTGTCGACCTGGCCGCATCGCGCCAAGGACGATCCGCAATCACGCTACATCAACGAACGCGCCCACGCCAACATCCAGAAGGACAGCACCTACTCCGTCATTCCGCGGATGTGGGGCGGCGTCACCACCGCCGATGAACTGCGGCGCATTGCCAACGTCGTCGACAAATACAAAATTCCTACGGTCAAAGTCACCGGCGGCCAACGCATCGATCTGCTCGGCGTGAAAAAGGAAGACCTTCCCGCGGTGTGGCGCGACCTCGACATGCCCTCGGGTCACGCCTATGCCAAGGCGCTGCGCACCGTGAAGACCTGCGTCGGCGCCGAATGGTGCCGCTTCGGCGTGCAGGATTCGACGAAGATGGGGCAAGATCTGGAGCGCGGCCTGTGGCGCATGTATGCACCGCACAAGGTCAAACTCGCCGTTTCCGGCTGCCCGCGCAATTGCGCCGAATCCGGCATCAAGGACGTCGGTGTGATCGGCGTCGATTCGGGGTGGGAAATTTATGTCGCGGGCAACGGCGGCATCAAGACCGAAGTCGCGCAGTTCCTGGTCAAGGTCAAAACCGCCGAGGAAGTGATGGAATATTCCAGCGCCTTCCTGCAGCTCTACCGCGAAGAAGGCTGGTATCTGGAACGCACGGTGCACTACATCAACCGCGTCGGCCTCGATTACGTGAAGCAGCGCATCCTTGAAGATGCAGAGAACCGCAAGGCACTGCATGAACGCCTGCAGTATGCGCTGAAGGATGAACCGGATCCTTGGGCTGAACGGGTTGCCGGTGCCGATCGCGCGCAATTTGAACCGATCAAACCGGTAGCGGCGACAGCGGGAGTCACAGCATGAGCGATTGGCTGAAAATCTGCGCGCTGGAAGACATCCCGCAACTCGGCTCGCGCGTCGTGCAGCGCGAAGGCTTCGTCGATATCGCGATCTTCCGTACCTCCGAAGACACCGTGTTCGCGCTCGAGGACCGCTGCCCGCACAAGGGCGGCGCGCTGTCGCAGGGCATCGTCTGCGGCAACAAGGTCGCCTGCCCGCTGCACAACTGGAATATCGCGCTGGAGACCGGCTGTGCCATCGCACCGGACGAAGGCAGCACCAAAACCTATCCGGTGAAAATCGAGGGCGGATTCGTCCTGCTGGCGCTGCCCGTGCCCGCCCATGCCTGAGGTTGCCTCAACCTGCTGTTACTGTGGTGTCGGATGTGGAGTGTTGATCTCCCGCCGCGACGGCCGCATTACCGGCGTGCGTGGCGACCCGAACCACCCGGCGAACTTCGGCAAGTTATGCAGTAAGGGTCAGGCCCTGCATGAAACGGTATACGGCCACGGCCGCGCGTTATATCCGGAATATCGTAAATCGCGTGAAACTCCGCGTGGACGCGCCAGTTGGGATGAAACGCTGGGTTATGTAGCCGATCGTTTCGCCGACACCATCCGCCGTTACGGCCCCGACTCAGTCGCCTTTTACATCTCCGGCCAACTGCTGACCGAAGACTATTACGCGTTCAACAAACTGGCCCGCGCACTGGTCGGCACCAACAATATTGATTCGAATTCACGGCTGTGCATGTCGTCCGCAGTTGCCGGTTACAAAACCACGCTGGGCGCCGACGCACCGCCGGGCTGTTATGAAGACATTGATCTCGCCGACTGCATCCTGATTGCCGGCTCCAACATGGCGTGGGCGCACCCCATCCTGTTTCGCCGCATCGAAGACGCCAAGGCGAAAAACCCCGATCTGAAAATCATCGTTATTGATCCGCGCCGTACCGCGACCGCAGAAATCGCCGACCTGCATCTTGCGATACAGCCCGGCACCGACGTGGCGCTGTTCCTCGGCATGCTCAATACGCTGCTGTGGGAAGACCTGACCAACCCGGCCTATATCGCAGCGCATACCGAAGGGTTCGACGCGCTGAAGGCCATCACCCGCGACTACGCGCCCGAACTCGCCGCGCAACTGTGCGGCATCAGCAAGGATGACCTGATCACGGCAGCACGCTGGTTCGGCCAGTCCAAAGCTGCGCTGTCGCTGTACTGCATGGGCCTCAATCAGTCATCCTGCGGCACCGACAAAAACGCCGCACTGATCAACCTGCACCTTGCCACCGGCCACATCGGCCGACCCGGCGCCGGCCCGTTTTCACTGACCGGACAGCCCAATGCGATGGGCGGCCGCGAAACCGGCTCGATGGCCAATCTGCTGATCGCACATCGCGATCTGCAAAATGCCGATCACCGTGACGAGGTCGCGCAGTTGTGGGGCGTGCCATCGATTTCCGGTCGCCCCGGTAAAACCGCCGTCGAAATGTTCGATGCCATCCGCCACGGCCAGATCAAAGCCGTGTGGATCGCCTGCACCAATCCTGCACAGTCAATGCCCGACCAGACTGCCGTCCGTGAAGCGCTGACCCGCGCCGAACTGGTGGTGCTGCAGGAGACCTGCAGTGACACCGAAACCGCTGCCTATACGGATGTGCTGCTGCCTGCCGCCGGCTGGGGTGAAAAAGAGGGCACGGTCACCAATTCCGAGCGGCGCATTTCGCGCGTGCGCCCAGCGATTGCCGCACCGGAAGAGGCCCGCCCCGACTGGCGCATCGTCTGCGACTTTGCGCTGCAACTCGAACAGCGCCTGCACGGCCACACCTCGACGCTGTTTGCATTCGAATCCCCGCGACAGATTTTCAACGAATACCGCGAACTCACCCGTGGCCGCAATACCGACATTACCGGCCTCGGTTATTCGACGCTGGATGCCAAAGGTCCGCAGCAATGGCCTTACCCGATTGACGCCCGACACGGCACACAGCGCCTCTATGAAAACGGCGTGTTCCCCACCACCAGCGGCCGCGCGCGTTTCGCTGCCGTGCATTACCTGCCGGTTGCGGAAAATGTCGATGCCCGTTTTCCGCTGCGCCTGAACACCGGCCGCCTGCGCGACCAGTGGCACGGCATGACGCGCAGCGGACGTGTCGCAAAACTGTGGAGCCACGCACCCGAGCCGGCCGTGATGCTGAACCCGGCAGATCTCGCACGTCGTGGCATTGCGGCGGGCGAACTGGTCACCGTCGATTCGCGCCGCGGCATGCTGACGCTGATCGCCGAAGCGGATGCCGGCGTGGCGCCGGGCCAAGCGTTCCTGCCGATGCACTGGGGCAGCCGTTATCTGACTGGCAGCGGAATCAATGCACTGACGCTTCCCGTGATCGATCCGCGGTCATTCCAGCCGGAGCTCAAACACAGCGCCATCCGCATCGACAAGGCTGCGCTGCCGTGGCGACTGATGGCGCTTGGCACGCCCACCGACGGCGATGCACTGGCGCTGCTGGCGCGCGCGCAGGCGCTGCTGCCGGATTTCGAATTTGCCTCATGCACGCTGACCCCGGATGCCAATGGCGTATTGCTGCGTGCGGCCGCATCCAAAGCACCGTGCCGGAAAACGCTGGACACCATACTTGCGCTGTTCGAACTCGACGGCGCCACGGTGCTGCGTTACGCCGACCCACGCCGCGGCGTCACCCGGGCCGTGCGCCTCGCAGACGGACATGTGGCCGGCGTCTGCCTGTCCGGCGATGCCATCGGTGAAACATGGCTGCGCGAATTTCATGCGCAGGGACTGAACGTCGCAGCGCTCGGCTCACGGCTGCTCGCGCCCACGGCAACGGCACCGGTTGCGATGGCCGCGCGCGGACGCATCGTCTGCAGCTGCCACGGCGTCGGCGAAACCACCATCCTCACGGCACTGCAGTCGGCAGACGGCGATGCCGGCAACAAGCTGGCCACCGTACAGCAGCAACTGCTCTGCGGCACCCAGTGCGGCTCCTGCCTCCCGGAGTTGCGCAAACTCGCCACGGCGTCAGTCATGGCCGCATAGGAAACGCTCATGAACACACTCGCAAAAACACGCATTAAAACAAAAACTTCCTGCGGAAAAGTCTGGCTGGTCGGCGCCGGCCCCGGGGATCCCGAACTGCTAACACTGAAAGCCGTGCGCATCATCGGTGAAGCCGACGTCGCGCTGGTCGACGATCTAGTTAATCCCGCAGTGCTGACACATCTGCACCCCGGTGCGCGCGTCATCCATGTCGGCAAACGCGGCGGCTGCAAATCCACGCCGCAGGCCTTTATCGAAAAACTGCTGGTTGCCGAAGCGCAGGCCGGTCACACCGTCGTACGGTTGAAAGGCGGCGACCCTTTCGTCTTCGGTCGTGGCGGTGAAGAAACCGCCGCACTCGATGCCGCAGGCATTGCATGGGAAGTCGTCAGCGGCATTACCGCCGGCATCGCCGCACCCGCCGCAGCCGGCATCCCCGTCACGCATCGCGAGGCCGGGCGCGGCGTCGCTTTCATTACCGGCCACACCCGTGACGGCGCTGCCGTGGATTGGGAGGCGCTCGCCCGCTCCGGCTTGACGCTGGTGATTTATATGGGCATCGCGCGCTGCGAAAGCATCGTCGCCGGATTACGCGAAGGCGGCCTGCGCGCCGACCTGCCCGCTGCTGTCATCCAACACGCGACACTGCCGCAGCAACGCGTTGTCGCAAGCACACTGTCGCGACTGGTCTCAGATATCAAACACCATAACATTGGCAGTCCGGCGATCCTGGTCATCGGCGAAGTCGCTGATGCAGCACGCATCGCTGCACAAACCGTCACCGAACACGAGGTAGCCGTCGCATGAATATCGCCGTCGAAAGCCGCCCGCCCTACCCGCCGTTCAACATCGACACGGCGAAACAGAAAGTTCGCAAGGCCGAAGACGCCTGGAACACGCGTGATCCGGTTGCGGTCTCACTGGCTTACACACCGGACACCACATGGCGCAATCGTGCGGAGTTTCTGTCCGGCCGCGCCGACGTGGTCGCCTTCCTAACGCGCAAATGGGCGAAAGAACTCGACTACCGGCTGATCAAGGAACTATGGGCCTTTACCGATAACCGCATCGCCGTGCGCTTCGCCTACGAATGGCGCGACGACTCCGGCCAGTGGTATCGCGCCTACGGCAACGAGAACTGGGAGTTCGCGCCGAACGGCCTGATGCACCGGCGCATTGCCAGCATCAACGACATGCCGATCAAGGCCGAAGACCGCAAATACTTCTGGCCGCAGGGCCGTCGTCCTGACAATCATCCTGGACTCTCTGAACTCGGCTTATAAGAACCAACCTCCCTCTCCCCAATTACTTTTGGGGAGAGGGTTGGGGTGAGGGGAAACCAATAGCCCTGACCTCTTGTCCCGTTCGCCCTGAGCCTGTCGAAGGGTGAACCGCTCATCCCAAGCCCCCGAACCCGTGCGATGATTGCAGCATGGATCCCAAACAACTCATCAGCTTCATCAAGGAAATCGGCCGCGGCAAAAACGCCGCCCGCGACCTTACGCGTGAAGATGCGCGAACGCTTTTCACCGCGATCCTCAACAACGACATCCCGCCGCTGCAACTCGGCGCAATCCTGATCGCGCTGCGTATCAAGGGCGAATCGCTGGACGAATTAGCAGGATTTCTTGAAGCCTGCGAAGCCAGCTACCCGCATCTCAAGGCCCCCGCCGGCAAGGTCCCGCTGGTCATTCCCGCCTACAACGGCGCAAGACAACTGCCCAACCTGACACCGCTACTGGCTTCGCTGGTCGCGCGCGAAGGCGTGCCGGTGCTGGTGCATGGTGTACTCGATGATCCGGGCCGGGTCACCACCATCGAAGTGTTTCAGGCGATGGGCATACAACCCGCACAATCAATCGCTGAAGCCGAAGAACAGCTCGCTACGCGCAATCTCGCGATCATCGCCATCGACACCCTCGCCCCCGCCATCGCCCGCACACTGAAACTGCGCCGCGACATCGGCCTGCGCAGTTCGGCACATACGCTGGTGAAAATGATCCAGCCGTTCACCACGAGAGCCGTGCGGCTGGTCAGCGTGACTCACCCGGAATATCTGGACCGGATGCGGGCATTTTTCACACAGCATTCCAGCGACGCCCTGCTGCTGCGCGGTGCCGAAGGCGAAGCGGTTGCACATCCGCGGAGGGAGCCGGTGATCGAGTGGCTGAACGGGCACGCCAATGACGTCTGGCGCACGGAGCCGGAGAATAATCCGGAGTTGCCTGACAGCCGGGAGGCGTCGGTAACCGCTGACTGGATTACGGGCGGGCTTGACGGCAAGTTGCCGGTTCCTGCAGCCATCTCACATCAGGTCGCCTGCTGCCTGAGATCCCGCATCGTCTGAGCCGGTTTACCCGGAACTAGTGCGGATTCCGTCTGCCGCGGCGTCCGGCCCAGCCCAGCATCCCTAGCCCTGCGAGCATCATCGCGTAGATTTCGGGCTCGGGTATCGGAGATCCGATGTCGCCATCGTGAACCGCGATCGCAAGGCGCGGACTGCTCAGATCGACCTTGCTGAAAATATACTGCCCCCCGTCCGCCGGAACGAATGCCCAGGCATATACGGAGTTCAGCGCGTAATCGGAATCCAGCCAGTAGTAAGTTGCAACCGTGGGACTGACCAGATCCTCAAAGTTTTCAAAGGGGCCGGAATTCACCAGGCCGTAATCAGTGCCCATGGTGCCGCCCCGATCCACGCCCGAGGTGGTGTAGCGGCTGAGGTTGCCCAGAGTATTGAAATAGAGGTGGGCCATCTCGCTGTAAACCGTGCTGCCGCTCACGGTCTGCACGTTGTAGCCGCAATCCGTTCCGCCGGAAAAGCTGAAGTTGCAGCCCGCGCTGCCGGTATCGACGAACTTCGGCAGCCGCCAGTTGCTATACCCGCCAATTGACAGTGTGTCTGCCCAGGTGACAGCCGCGCCCCAGGTCATGTTGCCGCCTGCGTAGACGTTCGGAACAAGATTTGCATTGGCGAGGTTCGCGTTGGCGTCGGCCAGCCAGGTGATGTTCAACGCCGTATCGTAAAAGGCATCGCGGATGCCGTCGCTATTCAGATCACGGGCCTGCAGTGTGGATTCCCATGTGCCCTGCCCCGGCACCGGGGCTGCGCTCGCAGGGGCAATACCGAATACGGCAAGGGTTGCGGAAAGCGCGAGCCAGATACCGGCAATTGCGTGATTCATTTCATGTCTCCGGGCTGCAGGTGGGCTGCCGACAAATGAAGGATTCTGCCAATGACCTTGCACCGTGGAACAGGTCAAGTCAATGGGTGGAAACTCCCGGCCTGACCGATCAAATCCGCCCATCCGCTCACTCAGCTGGCACATTGACCTCAAACATCCTTACCGTGTCCATCGTCACCCAGCCGCCATCTACACTGCCTTGCAGCAACTGCCCCGTATCATCCTTGAACCGTTCATGGAATGACCGTACGGAAAAACGTATCGGTATCACGAGCCGCCACCTAAAGTAGGAATCCGGACCCTACAAACTCTGATTTGCAAAAGCCCGGGCCCCGCTGTTTTGACCGGCAGACTCACGGACCTCGATGAATCCGGATTAAAGCTCCACGCGATACGCCGACCACGCAATGCCCTCGACCTTTGGCATTTCCCGGCCATCGTCCTTGCCGAATTCGGCGTCGAGCACCGTGTTGAGCTTGGTGTTCATCTCCATCACCAGTTTGCTGTTGTCTCCCTTCTTTGCAGCGATGTTTTTCATTTCCGCCGGATCTTTCTGGAGATCGTACAACTCGGCTTCGTTCAACTCATACAAGGCATCGAGTGTCGTCGGACGATTGCGCTGGAGCGGCGAGAAATAGCGGGTAAATTTGTAGCGGCCATCGAACACCGTACGCAGGCTGCCGCGTTTTCTCAGGTCGGGCTTGAAACCGCTGTCCTTTACCGCGGCGGCGCGATCTTTCCCCGCGGCAACACCTTCAGCCATGATCCGCATCAGTTCAGCGTCGTTCTGGGCGAGCCCGCTGTAGGTGAACAGGATCGAGGGGCGCACGGTATGTTCGCCGCCCCGCGGGTTGTTGAGCGCCGCGCCGATATCGCGGCCCGGCAAATCGCGACCGGCCACTTCGCCCATGCGGTCACGCTTGAGTCCGGCGGTGGCCAGCAGGGTCGTCGCGATGTCGATGTGGCTGGTCAGCGCGCGGGTCTCCTGCCCGCCTTTGACGTCCGGATGCACGATGTACATCGGCACATGCAGGCTCTCCTCGTAGGCGAAGCCGCCCTTGCCGCGCAGGCCGTGGGCGCCGCCCATCTCGCCATGGTCAGCCGTGAACACCACCATGGTGCGGTCGGACAGCCCAAGCGCTTCAAGTTCGCCGAGAATCGTCGCGATCTGCGCATCGACGCTGCGGATGCTGTTCAGGTAAAAATCATTGAAGCGCTGCCAGCGTGCCTCATCGTGCGGAATCCGGCCGAGCGTATAACCCCAGGCCTTGTCGAATTCGCCGTGTGCTTTCGGGCGACCCGGCTCATCAAAAGGTTGCCGCAGGCTGGCGGCCACCGGCATGCCGAACTGCTTTTTGTAGAACGGATGGTCCGGCGCGCGCACGGCCTGCATCATCAGCTTGCCGGTGTCCTGCACCTTCTCGCCAGGCGCATCGGCGTTGAAATACATGATGTCGTGGGGATTGACCAGGCTCACCGTGAGCGCCCAGGGTTTGCCGTCATCGCTCAGCGGCCGCCCCTTGTTGCGCAGCCAGGACACCGCGCTGCCCGCGATCATGTGATCGAAACGGTAACCGCCGAGTTCATGCGCAAGAACGTCACCGGGCCAGGCGTAGTCCGAGAAGCCGTGGGCATTCATCTCGGTAGTGAACAGCTTGTCGGGGTTCGTGCTTTCAAAATCCCGGTTCAGATGCCATTTACCCTTGTAGGCCGTGTAATAGCCCGCCTTGCGCAGCATGTGACCGATGGTCGGAATCTTGTCCGACATCGGCTTCACCCAGGGCGCATCGACGTTTTCATACATGCCGTTGTCCGCGGTCTGCAGTCCGGTCATCAGAACCGCGCGCGAAGAGGTGCACATCACCGCCGGACAGTAATGGTTGTGAAAGGTGACGCCGGTGCGCGCCAGACGGTCATGGCCGGGAAGGCTCAGGCCCTTGGGCTGGCGCCGGAAATAACGTTCCTGGTCGGTGAAGATAAATACAATGTTGAGGGGGTCGGACTTCCTCGCCATTGCGGGAGATGAAGCCTTGTGCGGCTTCGCATCAGCACCGGCGGCTGGCAGAGATGCCCCCATCGTCACAGCGGCTACCCCGGTGGCGGCCACCTTGAGCAGGTTGCGGCGATCGATATCAATATTGTTATGGTCGTTCTGGTTCATGGCATTTCTCCCTGTGAGTTCTCTAAACCATACAAACCTGCAAACTGATTTCTATTCCAAAAAACTGCTACATTTCCTTTTAGTTTTTATTTTTATGCATGATACAGTGATGCATCAATAGTATTTTAAATTTATCATTTAAATCAGAGTCTTGGAATGACTCCGGCATTCAAATCATGACCACACCCTTGAAAAAAATAAACAGTTACTTTCCCGGAAAATACAGTAACGGAATCCGATTTAAATTTCTGATGATCTTTTTCATGCTGCTGGGATACAGCGCGGCATCGCTGTCGGCGGAGTTCTCCTTGGGTATCGTCCCGCAATTCGACTCCCGCAAGATCGAAGAGGCCTGGGCACCAATCGCAAGGGAAATCGAGCTAAAAACAGGCCATCGCATCATTCTGCGCGGCAGCCCGACGATCCCAGAGTTTGAGAAGTTTCTCTACAAGGGGGAGTTCGATTTCGCCTATATGAATCCCTATCACTTTGTCCAAGCGCACAAGTCACAGCGCTACACAGCCCTGCTGAGAGATCATGCGGAGCCGCTCCAAGGTATCATCGTGGTCCGCAACGACAGCCCGATCAAGCGAGTTGAAGAACTACATGGCAGGAAAGTGGCTATGCCTGCACCTAATGCGCTTGGAGCAGCGCTCATTCCAAGAGCCGAATTCGCAAGAAAATTCAAGATCGCGCCGGAAATTTCATATGTAAAGTCACATGCATCGGTTTATCGCAGTGTTGTTGCCGGCACGGTCGACGCCGGCGGTGGCATCGACAGCACCCTGGAGGCCGAAATTCCTTTGATAAAAAACCAGCTTCGAATACTTTACAAGACAGTCGCCTTGCCGACACATCCCATCGCAGCGCATTCGCGCATACCTTCTAAAATCTCCAGACAATTTCAGGAAGTCATTCTGGCTTACGCTGAAACCACCGAAGGTCGAGCCCAGTTGTCCAAGGTTCCAATCCTAAAAATCGGCATTGCTGCAACCAGCGAATACAAAGTGCTCGAGAACATGCAACTTGAAGAGTTTTTTGTTCGATAGCAGAAGTCCTAGCAGGGGACCGATTAAGGCAATGCAACTCAAAACCAGACTTCTCGCCATCACTGCAGGAATACTGCTTTTCATTACTTTTTTTCTTGTCCTGATCTGGCAACCCATCGTCGAAAAGAAACGCTTTTCCCATTGGTATAAAACCGAAAGGCAGCAAATGTCCTACATCGGCACCACGCTGGTGCCAGATATGCTGTCGAGTGACCTTGCCGCATTGGAAGGCACCCTGAACCTTCTGCTTGAATCGAATCCGGATTGGCTGAGTGCCAAACTGAGCAATGCCGACGGGCGGATCATTTACCCGCTGGACAAAATAACATCTGCTTCTGCTGACAACGGTATTGCCGTCGAAATCAGGCATCGTGAGAAATTTCTTGGAACCTTCACGGTTTACCCCAATGAGAACAAGCTGAGAGAGGATGCAATTCAGGAAATCAGATTTATCGGCCTCGCATTGATCGGCGCCTGCCTTTGCACCGCGCTTTTGATTGGCATAACGCAACTCCTGTTGCTGGTTCGCCCTATTACCCTTCTATCGCGCGGCGTGAACAAGGTTTCAGCTGGAGATTTCAGCGAAAAAATCCCAGAATCCGGCGCCAAAGAACTTATGGAGCTGGCAAAAGCATTCAATCGCATGACTGAAACGCTGAAACAACGCGAGGGCTCCCTGAAAGATGAATTGCAGTTTCAGCACGCCCTGTTCGAATCTGCGGGTTTCGGCATCATGGTGCAAAGAGGCGACCTGGTCACCCGATGCAACAGAAAAATGGAAGAGTTGCTGCGTTTCCCGCCGGGCTCTCTCGCAGAAAATACTTTCAGTGGACTGCTGCCTGATATTGGCGACTCATTCACGGAAGAAACAATCCATGACGGTGTTCCCCTGGATCTGCAGCTAAAACGCCTTGACGGCAGCACCTTCTGGGCACGTCTGATCAGGTCCAGAATCGACAAAAACAGCATCGTTAAAGGTTATATATGGGGCGTGAGCGATATCACCGATGTCATATCGGCTGCGCAATCAATGCGTATCGCAAAAGAATCCGCCGAACAGGCCGATCACGTCAAATCCATGTTCCTGGCTAACATGAGCCACGAAATCAGAACCCCGATGAATGCAGTCATCGGTATGGCACAACTGGCGCTGAAAACCGGACTCGACAATAAGCAGCGGGACTATATTCAGAAAATCTATCAATCCGGAAAATCCTTGCTTGGCATCATCAACGACATCCTTGACTTTTCGAAGCTTGAGGCCGGAAAACTGGAGCTTGAAGACAAGACCTTCGATCTGGATGAAATACTTTCCAAGGTAAGCACTTTTGTTGGCCCTGCTATCGCAGAAAAGCCCATTGAACTGCTTTACCGTATCGGCAAGGAAGTGCCCCAAGTTGTTAGTGGAGACCCGCTACGTCTTACCCAAGTCCTCACCAATCTTGTCGGCAATGCCGTCAAGTTCACAGAGAAGGGCAGCGTAACATTGACCGCAGATCTCCTGCAGGAGACCGATGACCGTGCACTCATCGAATTTAGGGTACGGGATACCGGCATAGGCATGACCGAAGAGCAGAAAAAACATGTCTTCGATTCCTTTTCGCAGGCCGACATATCAATTACCCGACGGTTTGGCGGAACAGGCCTGGGGCTGGCAATCTGCAAGCGGATTATTGGATTGATGTCCGGGGAAATCATTGTTGACAGCCAGCCCGGTACCGGCTCGACATTCCGGTTCGCCATCCCTCTTAAAAAATCAAATGTCCTTGCACGCAAGATCATTCCCAACTGGTTCATAGGTGCCAGCGCACTGGTAGTCGACGACAATCCCGAGGCCCGAGACATAGTCGTCGCCCACCTCAATTCCTTTAACATTGCCTGTGACGAAGCCGAATCCGGTGAACTGGCCATTGAAAAAGCTACGAGAAAAGGAGTGAAATACTCCTTGATATTGATGGACTGGAAAATGCCGGGCATCACTGGCGATATGGCCGCACGCCTGATTAAACAACGAACGGACTACCAACCAGTCATCATTATGATGACCGCATTCGGGAAGGAACTGCTTTCCGGCAATCAACACAGCGGCAGTATCGACGGATTTTTCACAAAACCGGCAACAGCATCCACCATTTTCGACGCTTTGATTGCAGCGCTACCTGAAAATTCATCTTCCCACGCTCCCGGCACGGTGGGATCTGCCAGCAACAGGCTCGCGGGTGTCCGCGTACTCTTGGTCGAAGATAACCTCATCAACCAGCAGATTGCGAGGGAATTTCTGGAAACCCAGGGGGCAATTATTACAGCAGCGATGAATGGCAGGGAGGCTGTTGACTTACTCGCTGACAAAGACTGCCTCTTTGATCTTATATTGATGGACATCCAGATGCCGGTAATGGACGGGCTGACCGCAACAAAACTGATAAGAGAAAACCCCCGGCTTGGAAAAATACCGATCATCGCACTGACCGCCCATGCGCTGATCAGCGACAGGCAACGCTGCATTGATGCCGGCATGAACGACTATGTATCAAAGCCGATTGATCTTGAGTTGCTGCTATCGACACTTGAACGATGGATTCATCCGGTCCCGGCCACAACTAAGACAAAGTCGAATACCAATCTTGCTAAAGTCGAATCCGAAAGCGGAGAACATGCGCTGCTTGATTTGGCGGGGATAGACAGCAATGAGGCGATACGATCGATGGGCGGACACTTCGACTTCTATGTTTCAGCGCTGCGACTTTTCGTTTTGACTGAGGAAGATCTTCCGAACCGTATTGGTGCATTAATGAGTAGCAACCAGCGGGACAGTGCCTCAAGGTCGTTAAGGACCTATGCCGGACTTTGCGAGAGCATCGGCGCCCGGAAACTTGCCAGGCATGCCACCGATGCAGAAAGAGCCCTGCAAGGATCACAAGAATTTAAGCGGGCACCTGAGAAACTCACATCCCTGCATGTGCAGACAATCAAAGCCATCAAAGCGGCGTTAAAAGCACCTCGGTAAAGCCAAATGAGAGCTGGCAAAAGCGACTAGCTGGCAGAAACCATTTTATTAAGTGCAAACGCGAGTTCGATTTGCAGTCTGTCCAGTAATTGGCCAGTCCTTTCAACATAAAGGTCTATTAGTGTAGAGGGAACTTTGTATAGCATGCCCCGCTCAAGATGACTAGACGCGCTTTGAACCTTGATCAGACCAAGAGTGCCCGCCAGTCCTTTAAGGGTATGCACCAAACGCAATGCATCGGCATCGCTTGATGCGTGCAACAAACGAGCCATCTCAACCATGTCGTCAGCATGCAGAGACTGGAATTCCCCGAGCAATTGCGCGTAAAGATCTTTACTGCCGAGATTCGATATTCCCTTGTCGTAATCAAGGCCATCCACAGATAACAGAATGTCCCGAATTGAATCAGGAAGCTTAGAACTGCCTGATTCAACCTCAGAAGCTGCATTACGCCGTTCAGCAGCAGGCAGGAATTTCCTGACCTGCTGGATCATGACTTCAGGGTCAGCCGGCTTCTCGACATGGCCATCGATACCTGCGGCAAGACACCTTTTTCTGACTTCATCAAGGGTCGAGGCAGTCATCGCCAGGATGGGGGTTTCTGCATAGCCGGGCAGTTTCCGCAGTGCTGCCGAAAGTTCATAACCGTCACGACCTGGCATGTTGAGGTCGGTCAGAACAAGATCGAATGAAATCGCTGAAGCCGCTTGAAAAGCTGCATCCGCCTGAGCAAAAGCATGTACTTCAAAACCAGCATCCGCAAGAAAAACCTTGGCAATCTCACGGTTGATTTCATTGTCGTCGACAATCAATATTCGGTGCTTTTTCGCATCAGTAGGCACCTCATAAAGGTTCATGCCTTTCGTAAAGTCGTCGCTTGGTGGAATCGACAAGACGGACTTTGGGTAAAGATCCCTCAGCTTACTCCTGAAACGAGCAAGCTCAATCAGTGTCGTGAGCCTAGATGAAAGCGCGACAAGGTTGAAGGACTTCGTCACATAATCAGACGCCCCATCCAGAAATCCGATGCCCCCCCTGGCCTGCCACTCGCTCTCGTAGATAACAATCGCCGGTATGATTGAAGTGTCTGGCCGGCCTTTCATCCACGCCAGAAAATTACGGCCGTCAAACTCCGAGTCAGCATAGCTGACCAGTGCGGCATCGGGTGTCGGGAATGCGAGACATTGCTTCATGGCATCCCCCATGCTTGTAACCTCCTGGAATTCATATTCCTCGCCGATGGCATCACGCAAGGTTTTGCAATCCCTTGCATCACCGCTGAATACCAATATCCTGGGAAGTTTGTTTTTCATTTTTTTGCGATTTGCAAGATTGAATCAAAGATGACGGTGGACTGCCATTTCAATTTCTCAAAAAAAGACGCCCATGTCATGCGCAACGACGGACTATTACCAGAGCAAAAATCCTCTAAATTTTGATAACAGGAAATCATGTAAAGCAAATTAGCAACCGGTAAATCGGGGACCGGTTTAAACCAGTCATTTCCTCGACAGCACCTCGGCCACATGCAGCACCTGCGTCTTTGCATCGCCGCGCCGGCGCAAGCGCCCTTCAATATTGAGCATGCAACCGAGGTCGCCGAGCACCACGGCATCGGCGCCGCTGGCCGTGATCATTTCGCATTTGCGTTCGGCAATATGCGAAGAGATCTCGCCGAACTTCAGCGCGAACGCACCGCCGAAACCGCAGCACTGCTCGCACTCGTTCATTTCGCGCAGTTGCGCGCCTTCGACCTGCGCCAGCAAGGAACGTGGCTGCTGTTTGATGCCGAGTTCACGCAGCCCCGAGCAGGAATCATGATATGTAATTGTTTTTATTGATGTTTTTGACTTGACGCTAAACCGGGCGACATTCACCAGGAAATCCGTCAGCTCATGGGTCTTCGCCGCCAGCGCCGTCAGTGCGGCGCGCTCCTCTTCGGGAATGTCTTTAAGCATTTCAGGAAAATGCGCTCGGATCATGCCGGCACAGGAACCCGAGGGCGCGACAACGTATTCACAATCAGCGAATTCGCGCACCACCTTGCGCGCCAGTGCAATGGCGGAGGCGCGATCACCGGAGTTGTAGCCGGGCTGGCCGCAGCAGGTCTGCGCTTCGGGCACCACCACTTCACAGCCCGCCTGTTGCAGCAACTCCAATGCCGCAAAGCCGATGCGCGGGCGCATCAGATCGACAAGGCAGGTAACGAACAGTCCAACGCGCATCAGCGATTGTCCGCTGCGCTGAAAATCATTGCACCGCTACTTTCGCGTCACGCACGACCTTGCCCCACTTCTGCATTTCGCGCTTGATGTGCGCCTGGAATTCTTCCGGCGTGCCGCCCACCGGTTCGATGCCATCGCGCAGCAGGCGATCACGGATATCCGGCATCTTCAGCACTTTCGAGACCTCGGTCTGCAGGCGCGTGATCACCGGTTTCGGTGTTGCACCCGGAGCACACACGCCGGCCCATGACACCGTTTCAAAACCCGGCAACCCCTGTTCATCAACCGTGGGAATGTCCGGCATCGTCGAGAACCGTTTCGCGCTGGTGATGCCGAGCACACGCAGCTTGCCCGCCTTGACGTGCGGCATCGAGCTCACGGGCTGATCAAACAACAGCACCACCTGGCCGGCAATGAGGTCGGCCATCGCGTTGCCGGTGCCCTTGTACGGCACATGGGTCATGCTGATTTTCGCGGCACTTCCGAAATATTCCGCGGAAAGATGCGAAGCGGTACCGATGCCCGATGATGCGAAATTGATCTGACCGGGACGCCCTTTGGCCAGCGCGATGAATTCCTTGACGTTACGCGCCGGCAACGAGGGATGCAGGACCATGATGTACGGCAGCGCGCCGGTCTGCGTCACCGGCGCAAGGTCTTTCTCGGGGTCATAGGGCAGCTTGCTCTGGATGAACGGCAGGATTGCGAAGATGCCGGTGGTGCAGGCGAAGATGGTATAGCCGTCAGGGGGCGCCTTGGCCGTCAGTTCCGCGGCAATCACGCTGCCGGCGCCCGGCCTGTTATCGACGATCACCTGCTGACCGATGTTCTTCGTCATTTCCTGGGCAATCATGCGCGCGACGATGTCGGTGGAACCGCCCGGCGCAAAGCCGACCAGAAAACGGATCTGCTTCGAGGGAAAGGCCTGTGCAAAAGCACTTCCCGCAGCACACGCCAGCATCAGCGCAACAGCAAACTTTTTCACCAAAACCATCTTTTCTGTTGCCACCCGCGCTCTCCCTTATTCATTATTGTTGTTCGACTACCGGCAAACCGGTGCGTCCTTCTTCTTGTCCTTCTTCAAGTCTTCCTCAAAGATGTCTTTATCTTTTTCGGCATCCGGAGGCGTGGTCGATTCCGTCGTCGCGACAATCAAGGTCTGCGTCGGCGCCTGCAGGGCTTCTTCAATGGCACCCAGCAAATCGCTGGTCGGCGGCAGGGTCACCCCGTTATAGGTCACCATGAAATTGCTGCCCAGCACCGCCGGTGAACCACCCGCAATAAAGCCGGTGCCGGTCACGGGGTCATACACGATGCCTTCAATGCCGTTGATGAAATAACCGCCGCTGGATGCATTGAGAAGATCAAGGTAGATGGTTTCAGTTGAAAGGGCCTCGATCACTGCGGCAGAACCCACGCCTGAACCCGCGTCGAGTTTGACGACACCACCGATGCCCGCGAGCAGCACATCCGGATCGCCCGACAGTTTCGCCCATGCATTCGCGCCAGCACCACCCGTCAGGACCAGATCACCACCCGTAGTCACTGTCAGCAAGCCGTTGCTGGTGATCCGGGCGTTGGCGCCTGACGCGGAACCGCCCTGGATCTTCAGGTTCGCCAGCGCAGCGGCAACCAGCGACGAACCGGCGGACACCGAAGAAGGCGTGCTTGCAGCGCTGTCGCCGACGATGATGTCCATGCCGAGCAGATTGATCGTGTCTGCCGAAACAGTGCCGCCGATGACTTTCAGGTCACCGGCTGCTGCAGCCAGCGTGAGGCTTCCCGCACCGCCGCTGACAACACCCGGCACCAGCAGGTCACCGGCCTGCGCGACATAAATGTTGTCGCCGGAATATGACGCGCCACCGGGTACGGTGAGATTGCCCGTGGCCTGCGCAAAGGTTGCATCGCTCATGCTGAATGCGCTGCCGAAAGCCGGCGAATCGAGCGTCAGTCCGCCAACAACTGTAGCCCCGTTCTCGATGCCGATCTGCCCGCCGCTGCCCAGCCTGAGCGTCACACCGGGCGCCGATACATTGGTAAACCGCGCTACCGGACCGCTGCCCACTGCCTGCAGTGTGCCGGTACCACCTATGGTCATATTGCTGAACACCGTATCAACACCATGGTGCTCTGAAACCCACAGCGTGCCGCCGGCACCGATGTTGGCCACCCCGGTAATGTTCTGGCCGTTCTGCATCGACAAGTATTTTCCGGCTGCGATATTCAGCGAACCACTGGCCGTCTGGTTAAAGGCGGCTTCCCAGGACGTGTTCTGGTTGACGTTGATTGAGCCGGCATTATTGATCTGCCCGGACTGCGTGCTTGCATTGCTGATGAAGGACCATCCCGCACCGGAACTGATGTTCACCACACCGCCCGACTGATTATTGAATATTGCGGGCGTAACATCACCAAGGTCGATAGTGCCGGAACCGCTGATATTCAGAGTACCGGCATTGTCCCAGGTCTTGCCCGGCACAAGCGCCACAGGTCCGGTCACGTTGGTTACCGCGCCGCTGGGCGTGGTCAGGGTTCCAGCGCCGCCGATGGTGCCGCCGCTCCAGTCAAAGCCGTTACTGAAAGTCATTGAGGACGGGCTGGACAGACTGCCGCTGCCTTGCAACAGGACGGCCGAAGTCCCCGGAACACCGGCGCCGCCGAGAATGAAGGCACCCGGCCCGACATTACTGACCGTACCGGCAACCCGGATACCGTAATTGCCGCTGCCCGTACCGCCGCCATAGCCCTCAAGCCCGATGGCGCCACTGACGGCAGTGATGCTTCCACCGCCTTCGATACGGATACCCTCGTTGTTGTTCACACCGGCGACACTGCCCTCGCCGTACATTTCGATGTTCGATGACCCGGTTGCCTGGATCGACCCACCCGCGAGTTTGATACCGGTATTGTCGTTGCCGCTGCCTGCGCCGAACCCGACGATGTCGAGATTGCCCGCTGATGTGACCAGCGCTGAACCCTCCAGACGCACACCATGATTATTGTCGACACCCGGTCCGCCTTCGCCGTAGAGCTCGATTACACCGCCGCCCGTCGACTGCACTGTGCTGCCGCTGACCATTTTCACGCCGGTGGTGTCGTTACCGCCACTCCCGCCGTAGCCATCGATCTGGATAATGCCAACGGCCGTGACCATTGCCCCGGACTCCAGGCGCACACCATCGTTATTGTCAGCCGAGCCCAATCCGCCTTCGCCGAGGATATAGATGCCGTTACCGGCGCCGAGCGATTGCACCGTTGCATTGCCGATTTTCACACCGGAGTTGTCCGAAGTGCCGGTCGCACCGGTGCCCCAAAGCGTGATGTCGCCAGCCGAAGAGATCAGCGCGCCGCCATCGATGCGAATGCCGTTGTTGTTGCTGGTGCCGTTGCCACCAGTACCGATGATATCCATGTCGCCCAAAGTCGATCGCACCGTCGCACCGTTGATTCGCACACCCACATTGTCACTGGATGCCGCCGCACCGGCCGTGCCGGCAATACTGACAACAGTGCCTTCGACCTTGGTGGATGCGCCGGTCAGGGTCACACCGGCGCCAGCAGCCCCCAGCGCCTCAACACCCACTGAATTTCCACTGCTGACCAGTTGGGCACCGCCGCTGAGGCTGACTGCGCCGCCCGCCTGCACCAGGATCGCGCCGGTGCTGGAGTTGGCCCCACCCGCAGTGAACGTCGCGTTGCCGACGGACTGGACCGTGATGTTGCCGCTCAGCGTATTGAGCTTGCTGGTGGAACCGTAGGTGAAATCACGCCCGGCCCCGATGGTCAGGTTGCCGGATGAGGTATTGTGGCTGTTGGTCGAATTGTGAATGTAATCACGGGTAGCGCTGATCTGAACAGAACCGCTGCCGTTGTTGATGCGTTGGGTGTTGAAGACCACATCATTGCCGGCACTGAAGAAGATCAGCCCAGAAGAAGAATTCACCTGCGAACTGCCGCCATAAATGATGTCGCGACCAGCCGTCACGGAGATCGAACCGCCGGATGTGTTCACACCACCAGCGCCCGAAAACACCACATCCGCGCCTGCACCGGCCTCCAGAGTGACGTTGCTGGTTGAACCCGTGTTAATGCCGTGCACAATGTTTAATCCAGCCTGCCCCAGCAAGGCCACATTACCCGTTGCGCCGATCGAGTTGCCGGTTGTCAGTGTCCCTGAACTCTCCAGTGCAGCAGTCGTACCTGAAAAAGCTATGCTGCTCAGCAACAGGTTGCCGGTATTGATGACGCCGACCCCACCGCTGCCACAGGTTGCAAAAATGGACAGGCTCGACAACTGCGTTTCGATCGGATCAGAAAAAGTGCCCACACCGCCGGGCGCCGCCATCGAAGCAGATGCCGCAATGATATCGACGCCAGTTCGCCCATCGGTAATGCTGCCGGCGCTGGTCAATTGCACGGATCCGCTGCCTGCGTTGATCGGTCCGGCCAGAGACCAGAAGCTCATATTGCTGCCCGTGGTAGCAACGTTGACGTTGCCGCCATTGGTATTGATGTCGCCCACGACCAGATCCGATTCCGACGAAACGCTGAAACTACCGCCGTTGGTGCTGCCCCCCGTCAGAGTGATCTGGTTTCCGGGCTGCAGCAGCGATACATTGCCGCTGCCCGCACTGGCAGAAACACCGCCTGTGATCGTGCCCGCGGATTGCGAAACGCTGGTGCCTGCCACATTCAGGTACGCCGAGGAATTGACATTGCCGGTGAACGTGAGGCTGCCGCTGCCGCCACCCTGATCACCGATCAGCAGTCCGCCGCCTGACGTACCGGGAGCCGGAACGGTAATCCCGTCCCAGGATGTCATGTTGTTGAGCTCGACGTTGTCGAGGGCCAGTACAGCACCACCGGGACCTGACGTGCCGAGTTCGATGTTGCGACCGGGCGTGTCGGGCATCACCCTGATGCTGCCGCCTGAGGAAAGCACTTGACCCTGGATGTCCATTTCATCGGCAGTCAACTGAGGGAACGATCCGGCGATCACGGTTCCCGATGCCAGATTGATGCTGCCGCCCCCAATGGCCTTCAGCGTCACATTGCCGGCACCCGAACCCGGAATGATGATGCCGTTGCCGCTCCCGCTGTTGATATTGATGCTGCCGCCAGCCAATGCCTTCAGCTCGACAAACTGACCGGCCGACAGCGGAACGTCCGGCAGAAATGACGCGTCCAGGTTGATGCCGCCCTGCTCGGCCTGGATGAAGTAACCGCCGGCAGGATTGCTGTTGAATACCCCGGTCATGCTGTCGATATTGATGGCGCCGCCGTAAAAGGACACTGCGATGTCGCCGGCAGAACCAATGTTCTGCAGGAAAACCTCAGGATCATCAAGATGGTCGATGCGCACCGGCGCGAAAGGCGTACCGATCCCTGCAACAGCTTCAAGCCGGATTTCGGATCCGCTGCCGTAAGCCGAGTTGGACGACGCGTGGAGCATGGCCGAGGGATTGTTCTGCACGATGGCGCCGCCAGAACCAACTGCGCTCAGTCGAATACCGGAACCAGTGCCGCCCGACGCATAAATCTGGCCGTCCTGCACTACGTTTCCGCCGTATGCGGTGACCGCGACATTACCTGGTGCAGAAAACGAGAAGCTGCTGGCGCCACCGGCAGCCTGGATCATGGCGCTGCTGGCAATGTTGACGCCGCCATCCGAATGCACCGTCACGCTGCCAAAACCGCCGCCCGACGAACCGCTGCCACCACTCGCCAATACAGAACCGCTGATGGAAATCGGGGTGCCGGTACTGCTGTTCTGCAGCAGTACCACTGCGTGGCCACCAGCCCCGGAGAACGATGAACCGCCGACACCGCCCATCGCCGACACAATGGCGCTGGATGCGACCGTGATACCGCCACCCGCAGTCACCGTGATCTGCGCGGTGCCGCCATTGCCCTCGGCGCCATCGCCACCGTTCGCCGATACGACATCATTGATGGTGACTGCACCGGAAGCCGTCAACTGCATATTGGCGCCACCGGCGCCGGAGAATGAAAAGGCGCTGGCACCACTGACCGACAAGGGCGCCGATACAGTAAGGCTCCCCGATGTCACCTCAATGTTTAACTGGGCCGTGAAATTCGGGATACCATCGACTGAAATGCCGTCACCGACTATGGACAAATTGCCGGAATTGCGGAACAGAAACTCATCGCGCGCAAAGCCAGTCAGTGTATCGACCGAATTGACCGCCGCATTTAATGCAACCGGCCCGAAGATGCTTTGCGCATCCAGATTGGCCACAGTAATGATGCCTGCAGGCCTCTGGGAAATACCGTAATCACTCACCAGCCGCAGATTTTGCACCTTCAGCGGCGAAAAGCTGATCGCCTCATTGACGTGCAGTTCGTTGGAGGGAGATGCTACAGCCTTGAGCTCAACAACCCCGGATGCCGGCGTGTTGATCTCCAGTTTGGCCATGCTTGCGGCCGTGATCGTTTCGTTGTTTGGAGTCGGTAAAGAGTCTGGATTGGCACCAATATCAAAGTCACCAAATGAGTTCTTGATATAGATGTTATTGCCTTTAACGGCCCCGGCACCGCCAAGATCAAAATGATTGGTCTCCAGAAACAGGTCGCCGCTGGTGGAATGCAGGTTCGCACCGCTGCCGACGATGATCGAGGACGGTGTGCCTGCAACAATATCGATGTTGCCGGCAACAGTCGTGTTGCCGTGCACCTCCACGTGATTGGCAAAAACATCAAGCAGACCACCCACATTACTCGGTCCACTGAGGTTTACAGCGTTGATGGCACGCAAACGAAGATCACCGCCCGTCGATATCGCACCGCCCGCGTTTTGCTGGATGTTGTTACCCGCATTCAGCCGGACTTCCCCACCAACAGAGATGGGTGCATTCAGAACAACGTTGCCCACATTGGAAATGACATCCGGCGAACCGATATTGTCGTTATAACCGGCATACATCACCACACTGCCGGGGCCAGTGTTGGTAATACTGCCGTTCACGATGATGTCGTTGTTGGCCAACAACTGCAGCGTGCGGCCGACACCGGGAGTGGAAATCGAAATCAAATCCGGCGAATTGGCAGCAATCGTGATGTTGCCGGCATCGGAACCGACAGAGCCACTAGATGTCGAAATGATTGCATTCGAGAAGTTAAGTTGATTCTTGATCACGCTCCATTGAATGCTCGCCGATGCCCCATTGCTCAGGAAAAACGGTTCACCATCAAAACTGCCATTCGTGGTTAATGTTATGTCTGTTACTGCGTCATTAATCGTGATGTTGCTCGGATCAAGGAGCAAGGTTCCTGCAACACCGTTCGGCGCCAGCGTATTGGCAAGTCCGGCGTAATCCAGCCAGCGCTTGCCCGACACCTCGACAAATCCGCCATCACCGCCTGATGCACCGCCGCGCGCCGCGATATTCCCGTAGAACCGGGTGGCATCATCGGCCCATACAATCACCTTGCCGCC
>CAMAYE010000028.1 GCA_945862135.1 Bordetella parapertussis | reverse complement strand
GGCGAGTGGGTCAAAGCCGCCGGCGGCGAACATTTCCCCAGCGATAACCCCTATACCGGCAAACCCTGGGCCTCGATTCCGCGCGGCGGCGCTGCTGATGCGGCGCGTGCCGTTGAAGCCGCGCACAAGGCACTGACCAGCGGTGAATGGCCCAAGTGCAACGCGACCAAGCGCGGCGCGCTGCTGCGTAAACTCGGCGACCTGATCACCGAACATTCCAAAGCGCTCGCCGAAACCGAAGTCCGCGACAACGGCAAGCTGTATGCCGAGATGAGCGCGCAGACCGCATACATGGCGCAGTGGTACTACTACTTCGGCGGACTCGCCGACAAGATCGAAGGTTCGGTGATTCCGATCGACAAGCCCGACACCTTCAACTACACGCGCTACGAGCCGATGGGCGTGATCGCGATGATCATTCCGTGGAATTCACCACTGCTGCTGCTGGCGTGGAAACTGGCACCCGCCCTCGCCGCCGGCAACACGGTGGTGGTCAAACCGTCGGAATACACCTCGGCATCGGCGCTGGAATTCATGAAGCTGATTGAACAGGCCGGTTTCCCGCCGGGTGTGGTCAATGTGGTGACCGGCTTCGGCGCCGAAGTCGGCACGCCGCTGGTGGAACACCCGAAAGTCGCCAAGGTCGCCTTCACCGGCTCTGACGCCACCGGCCAGCGCATTTACGAAGCCGCGGCCAAAGGACTCAAACGCGTCAGCATGGAGCTCGGCGGCAAGTCGCCGAACATCGTGTTTGACGACGCGCAGATCGACAACGCGGTCAAAGGCGTGATCTCCGGCATTTTCGCCGCCACCGGCCAGACCTGCATCGCCGGTTCGCGCCTGCTGGTGCAGCAATCAATACACGACCAGTTTGTCGACAAGCTGGTCGCGCTGGCGAAGACCGCAAAGATGGGCGATCCGATGAGCCTGGATACTCAGGTCGGGCCCGTCACCAACCCGCCGCAGTTCAAAAAAATCCTCGACTACATCGATATCGCCAAGGGCGAAGGCGCCAAAGCGGTGCTCGGCGGCGCCAAGGCCACGCGCCCGGAATGCGGCAGCGGCTGGTTCGTCGAGCCGACGATCTTCACCGATGTGAACAATGCCATGCGCATCGCGCAGGAGGAAGTCTTCGGGCCGGTGCTGTCGGTAATCCCGTTCAAGGACGAGGAAGAAGCCATCGCCATCGGCAATGACGTGGTCTACGGCCTCGCTGCCGGCGTGTGGACGCAGAACATGCGTCGCGCCTTCCTGATGAGCGAAAAACTGCAGGCCGGCACGGTCTGGGTGAATACCTATCGCGCGGTGTCCTTCATGTCGCCCTTCGGCGGCTACAAACGCTCGGGCATTGGCCGTGAAAGCGGCCAGGACATGATCTACGAATACCTGCAGACCAAGAGTGTGTGGATTTCCACCGCAGCCGAAGTGCCCAATCCCTTCGTATTGCGCTGACCGACACCACCGGGCCGGCGCATGCGGACCTTCGTCAAACTGCTGCTGGCCTCCGGCGCCCTGCTGCTGATTTCCGCACTCTGGCTCCGGCACAACTTGCCCGAGCCGGGCCTGCTGGTTACGGAACTGCTGGAAGAGCCGGAACAGGTCAAAGTCGGAGAAACACCCTTCGAGGCCAGTGTCGGCGGCGTCACCTACCGCATTGAGCCGCTGTTCAGTTACGCGCTGCAGGGACTCGTGGTCAGCAAGCACGACAGCGACACCTGGTGGGATTATTTACACCGCGAATGGAATGACCACCTGAACGTGGTCGACCTGTGCGTAATCTGGGGCAACAACGCGAAGAGCGGCGCCTACCGCGATATCGAATTCTCCAGCGGCCAGTTCACCTGCAATTTCCAGGCATCGACGGCCGCCGCCTTCGCCGCATTCGACATGGCGGCCATCTCGAACAATCACCTGCTGACGGATGACCCGCTGATCGCCAAAAAAATGCGATCGGCCCGTATCGGCGATCAGATACGTTTCCGCGGCTTCCTCGCCGAGTATTCACACAACCACAACGGTCAGCCGTTCAAACGCGGCACCAGCACCGTGCGCAACGACACCGGCAACGGCGCCTGTGAAACCATCTTTGTGAAGGAATTTGAGATCATCAGCCGCGGCGGCGGACCGTGGCGCTCGATGATCTGGGTGGCCTGGGCGCTGATCGGAATCGGTCTGGTCGGGTGGTTCCGGCTGCCGCTGAATCACGATTAAGCGAATCGGCAATACGATAAAAAAGGGCGCCGCAGCGCCCTTTTTTTAACGATGACCTGACCGGCCTGCCTGATCAGGCGCCTTCAGGCTTCACAAACCCCGGCGGCAGCGTTTCCTCAAACGCCGGACGTGCGGTGATGCCGGCAGCCCATTTCGCCAGCTTCGGCGCGCGGCTGCGCCAGTTGTTCGGGTAGCGGAAATCGGTGTATTGAATCGCCACACCCATCACGATGTCGGCGAGGCCGAAACGGTTGCCGAGCAGGAACTCGCTGCCTTCCTTGATGGTTTTTTCGGCGAGGTCGATGGCGCGATCGATACGCTGCTCTTCACGCGCCTTTTTCTCCGGCATCTGTTTGTCTTCCGGACGGCGGTTTTCGAAGGCACGGGTGATGCCGGCGTCGATGATGCCGTTACCCAGCGACTGCCACCACTGCGACTGCCAGTAGCCGGCGGGGTCGCGCGGGGTCAGCGACTTGCCGTCACTGTGATCTAGGTAATGCACCACCAACTGGGATTCGAACATATAGCTGTCAGCGCCGATTTCGAGCACGGGGATCTTCGACAACGGGTTCTTGAGGATGATCGGACTGTCGTCGGTCCACGGATCTTCGATGACAAACTCAACCGGCATGTTCTTTTCATGGATCAGCACGCGCGCCTTGCGCACGTAGGGTGATGTGGGTGAACCGTAGAGCTTCATGGTGTTGCAACTCCCTCAGTGGGTGGGCAAAAACGGCATTCTAGCAGGGCCGCGGAACACCCCTTTCCAATACCCCATCCGCAACATGGAATGTCGCTTTATCCGCCCTGATGGCACTGCTACCATGCCCCGGCAAATCCTTCCTTTCCGGATCCTCTCATGATCACCGTTACCAAGCTCGGCAGGCACATCGGCGCCAGCATTACCGGCGTCGACCTTTCCAAACCACTGGACGACAACACCTTCGACCAGGTCAGCAAGGCCTTCTTCGACAATGAAGTCGTGGTATTTCCCGGCCAGAAACTGACACCCGATCAGCAGATTGCGTTTACGCAACGCTTCGGCGCGCTGGAACACCACGTGCGCAAGGAAGCGCGCCTGGCCGAGCATCCGGAAATCTTCATCCTGTCGAACAAAACTGACGCCCAGGGCAACGCCATCGGCGCACAGGATGCTGGCCGCTTCTGGCACAGCGATCTGTCCTATAAAACCCAGCCCAGCCTGCTCTCCGCTCTTTATGCTGTGGAAATTCCGGTCAAGGACGGCAAAGCGCTGGGCGATACGCGTTTCGCCAGCAGCACCGCCGCCTACACCGCACTGCCGGACGCAATGAAACAGAAACTGGCTGGCCTGAAGAATATCCACAGCTATCGCGATTACCGCATCAAGAATTACGCAGCCCAGCAGGAAGACATGCGCCTTGGCATCCGCACCGTGCAGGAACATGCACCAACGCCCGAGCAACTGGCCAGCGTGCCCGACATGGCCACACCCGTCGTGCGCACTCACCCGGTCACCGGCCGCAAAGGACTGTTTGTCAGCGAGGGCCACACTTCGCATATGTATGACATGCCGCTGGAAGAAGGCGATAAACTTTTGCGCGAACTCTACGACCACATCACCAGCCCGGAGTTTGTTTACACCCACAGCTGGAAGCCGGGCGACCTGCTGATGTGGGACAACATCGCCTTGCAGCACAAGGCGACATTCGACTATGACCCGCTGCCGCGCCTGCTCTACCGCACCACCGTACGCGGCCCGGCGGTTGCAGATTCGAAAGTACTCGCATGAAAGAAATCCGTATCCTCTCCGCCACCGGCATCCTCGGCTCGGGCTTCCGCGAGGAAACCCTGAAACGGGCAATGATGCTGAAGCCCGACTTCATCGGTTCCGACGCCGGCTCCACCGACCCCGGCCCGCACCACCTCGGCTCCGGCGAACCGCAGTTTTCTGACGCAGCCTGCAAACGCGATCTGCGGCTGATGATCATGGCCGCCCGTGCGGCAAAAATCCCGGTACTCGTCGGCTCGGCGATGACCGCAGGCACCGATGCGCAAGTCGACCGTCTCGCCGGCATCGTGCGCGAGATCGGGCGCGAGGAAAAACTCAATTTCAAGCTGGCAACCATCTATTCCGAGCAGGACCGCGCCTACCTGAAGCGCCGGCTGAAGGAAGGCCGCATCAAGCCGCTGGCCAATGCACCGGTGTTTGACGAAGGCGTGATCGACCGCAGCAGTCATATCGTCGGCATGTGCGGCGCCGAGCCCTATATTGAAGCACTTCAGAACGGCGCCGACGTGGTGATCGCCGGCCGCTCCAGCGACACCTCGATTTTTGCAGCCATGCCGGTGATGAAAGGCTTCAATCCGGCAACCGTCTGGCATATGGCCAAGATCATGGAATGCGGCGCGGCCAGCGTGGTTCTGCGCAAATACCCGGACTGCAACTTTGCCATCGTCACCGATGATCATTTCATCATCGAGCCGCCGAATCCCGACTATCGCTGCGATCCGACCAGCGTGGCCTCGCACAACCTCTACGAAAACTCGACGCCTTACGAGCTGGTCGAACCGTCGGGCATCCTCAACACCGTCAACGCGCGCTACGAAGCAATCTCCGACCGCGCAGTGAAGGTCTCCGGCAGCACTTTCAAACATGCCGAGCGTTACACCATCAAACTCGAAGGCGCAGAACTCGCCGGCTACCAGAGCATCGTACTCGGCTCGGTGCGCGACCCGATCATCCTGCGCCAGTTCGATCACTGGCTGGAAAATCTGGTCAAGGCCGCGAAGGACCGCATCCGCGCTGTCATGGGGGACTCGATCGACAGCCAGTACCGGCTGGACATCCGCCAGTTCGGCCGCAACGCCGCGATGGGCGTCCTCGAACCCGACATGAGCATCGGCCATGAAGTCGGCCTGCTGTTCCAGATCACCGCACCGACGCAGAAACTGGCGACCGCGCTGGCCAAGTCCTTGAGCCACATCGCCGTGCACTACCCGGTGCCGGAGTGGACCGGGCTGATCACTTCGGTGGCCTTCCCCTACTCGCCTGCCGAACTCGACAAGGGCGCGAGCTACCGTTTCAACATGAACCATGTGGTCGAGCCGGACTCGCCACTGGAAATGTTCCGCCTCAATTACGAGAACGTCTGATCATGCCCACCAAACTCTGGCAAGTCACCAAGCTGATCCGCAGCAAGAACTCGGGGCCGTTCGAACTGACCTTCGACATCATTTTCAAGGATCACGCGACCTATGAAAAAGTGCGTGACGTGAAACTGATCAACGCCGACTGGTTCGCCAAAACCTACCGACTGAAACCCGAAGTCGTCGCCATCATCAATTACGATGCGGCGTCAGCCATCAAGATCACGATCCCGCGTCCGGTGATCTCCGGCGATATCAACGACGGCGACGTGTTCGGCGGTCAGCAATACGGTCCGCTGGTTGATCTGGAAGGACCGCAATGAGGCGGCCGGCATGACCGGGCAGGCCGGCGGACTGATCACGGTCCGCCTTGATGTGGCTGCGGAACACGACGCGGAATTCAATGACTGGTACACGCTGGAGCATGTGCCGCAGCTGACAGCATTGCCCGGCTTTGCGCGCACGCGGCGTTACATCTGCCGTAAATGGAGCAGCGACGCGGCCGATATCCGCTACCTCGCCTGGTATGAAACCAGCGACCATACCGTCGAAGCGGCACAAGACTTTCAAAACATCGTTGCCAATCCGACGCCGTGGTCGCTGCGCATGCGCAAGCTCTACGGCGACAAACGCGAACGCATGAATTTCCAGCTGATGTGCGAAGTCGGCAACGTGCCGTCTCCGGATGCGCCCTGGATGTATATCGTTCACACCGACATCCCCGACCATATCGTCGATGAATACAACGAGTGGTATGACAAGGAGCATCTGCCGCGCTGCGTCGGCATTCCCGGCGTCTTGCGTGCACGGCGCTTTGCGTCCACCGGCATTCTGGGTGGTACCAGTGACGGTCCGAAATACCTGACGGCTTACGAGATGACCGGCCCCGACGTCTGGGAAAGCCCTGCCGCATTGCAGGCGCGCAAGACGCCGTGGACTGAAAAAATGCGCTCGCTGTTCAGCAATACGCGGCGCGGGCTGTACCAACTGGTCGCGCCGACCGTGACGCACGACGAAGCCCTGAAACAGAAGCGGGTGTCCGTTATCTGATTGGCACGAACAAAGGCTGCCGCCGCACAACAGCGGCAAGGCCCTGGATCACGCCTAGATCACCTTCTCCGCCTTCAAGGCAGCCAGTTCCTCCTGGGACAGTCCAAGCCACTCGCCATAAACCTCGTCATTGTTCGCGCCCAGTTCCGCACTAGGCTTGAGTTTTGTGAGGGTCTGCTTCTCAAAACGTAGCGGGCTGCGTGCAGCCGCGATCCGGCCATATTTGGGGTGCTCCATCCACTCCAGCATGCCCCGTTCATGCAGGTGTCGATCATTGGTAATTTCCGCGAGATCGCGAACGGGGGCACAAGGAATGTGATTCGGTGAAAGAATGGCAAACAGTTCATCGCGCTTGTAGCGCGACGCATACTCGCCAACAATCCGGTCGACCTCCTCACTGAGCGTGGCGCGTTTCTTTGCGGTATCGAAGCGAGGATCGGACCCCAGCTCCTCCCGCCCCATCACTTTCGTCAGCGAGATCCAGTGTTTGTTATTGGTACAAAGGATGGCAATGTATCCGTCCTTCACCGGATACACACTGTACGGTGCCGACGCCCTTCCGCTATGCGTGTTGCCCGTTCGCTGCTCGAAATTGACCGGACCGCCATAATTTCCGGAGGCGAAGTACAGGCCAAGACTGGAAGCCAGCGAAAAATAGATGGCATCCAGCATCGCCACCTCAACCTTCTGGCCATGCCCGGTTTTTTCCCGCTCATACAGCGCAGTCACGACCGCCCCGTAGAGATGGACACCTGCGGAAAAATCGCACAGTGCCGGGCCGATTTTTGTCGGCGGCCCGTCCGGGAACCCCGTAACACTCATCGCCCCCGACATGGCCTGAATCGAAATATCCATCGCCGGGTACTCCCGATAGGGTCCGGTACTGCCATATCCGGAGCCTGAGGCCATGATGATCCTGGGATTGACCTTGCTCAGAACCTCATAACCGATGCCCAGCTTATCCATCTTTCCGGGCAGAAAATTCTCAAGCAACACGTCGGCACGACGCGCCATATCCAGCAGAATCTCGCGTCCCCGCTTGGTCTTCAGATTCAGGGTGACTGCCAGCTTGTTTGAATTCAGCATGGCAAATGGCAGTGCCGCCCCGCCGATGAGGGTGCGCTGGCGCATCGACTCGCCTTCAAGCGGCTCAATTTTTATGATGCGGGCGCCTGCCATCGCCATCAGGAATGTCGCGTAAGGACCGTTATAGATCTGCCCCAGATCAAGAACCGTAACACCGTGCAGGGGTCCGTGCTGATTCGTCACTGCCTGACCCTCTTCATTTTTTCTCTCTTCATTTGATCTCTCTTCATGTTTAGCTCCGGAATTCATCCGCTTTTTTCGTTCCAACTATTTCTTCTTGCGCGCCAGAAATGCCGCCATGAGTCTGGATGGTTCATCGCTGCGACGGGCCTCGACACACATTTCGATGCCGCGACGAATGCTGTCGGTCAATGACATGCGCTCCCAATCCCGCAATAACGACTTCTGCAACCGCACTGCCCGAGCACCACTGATCAATATGGACTGGATCCACTTCTCCACCGCAGCGTCCAGTTCGGCAGCGGGGACGAGTTTTTGCACAAATCCGGACTGATACATGTCTTTGGCATCGAATATATCGCCCGTCAGCACGAGTTCAGCCGCACGCCCCCAGCCCACCAACGACGGCAGCAGTGCCGCCTCCATGCCTGACGGCAGCCCCACACGCACCTCGGGCATGCCGAATTTCGCATGATCCGCGCAAGCCCGCATGTCACATGACGCGGCAAGTTCCATTCCCGCACCAAAACAATACCCGTTCACGCGCGCAATAACGGGGACTGGGCAGCGGCGTATCGAGTCACAGGCGTAATGGGTGAGCGTATGTTCCTCCTCAGCCTCCTCGACGCTTAAATCCTTCATTTCCGCCAGGTCCGCCCCGGCTATAAAAGACTTTTCGCCCGCTCCGGTCAGCACAACGGCGCGCAGCTTTTCGTCCTGGGACAAACTGGAGAATGCATTGGCGATGGCCCGTTTACCCGCCATGCCCAATGCGTTTCGTTTTGCCGGATTGTTGATCGTCACATGGGCGATGTGCCCTGCTTCTCCCCGCGGATCAATGCGGACAACAACGAGGTCATCGCTTTCCGTTGCCGTCTTATTCAATTTTCTTTCCTTCCATGGAAAATCCCGAAAATTCACCCGATTTCATTAACCCTTCGGGAATAATAACGCCTCCCCTCAACGCGATGGCCGAGGGTGTCGCCGCAAAGCTGCTTTAAAAATGGAAGAGGCGCCCTGCGGCGCCTCTTCCCTGACGACTGAAAGCCACTTACATCGGCAGCGGCATGTCCGGCAGGCGCTTGACGACTTTCACGCGCTGCACGGTGTCGCCGGCGAGGTGGGTCCACACCAGCGCATCGCGCACCAGCTTGTCGACGCGAGCATGCATCATGCAGCCTTCGGGGCCATGGATTTCCATATTGGCCTTGGTCACGCGCTGCACGACTTCCTGCGAGTAATTCATCACCAGCACGTTGTTGCCGACATCCGGCAGCTTGCGGTCGCGCTCCCAGGCGGTGCGCAGCACAAATGAACGCAGCGCTTCGGTCAGCATGTACATCTCGTTCAGCTTCAACTGCACCAGCTGGTGATCGATGACGAATTTGCCGGCACGCTTGTAGGTCTTGGCGAAATGCATGGCCATGCCGACGGCGTCTTCGCAGATGCCCAGTGCATTGGCCGCCAGTTCGATGTCGCCGAATTCGGATTTGTCGTTGGCGCGCGCCTTGACGCCGCCGTTGACCTCACCCATCACGCTTGAGTTGGGGACACGGCAGTTTTCGAATATCAATTCGCCGTTCTGGTAGAACCGCCAGCCGCGTTTGTTGAACACCTTGCCGATGCGGAATCCCGGGGTGTCCTTCGGGATGATGAACATCGTCGAGCCCTGACGGATACCGACATCGGGATTGGTCCGCGCATCGACAAAGAACAGCTTGGCCACGCTGCCGTTGGCGATGAACATCTTGCTGCCGTTGAGAATCCAGTCATCACCATCGCGCTCGGCACGCAGTTTCCAGCCGGCCTTGGGATCGTTTTCCGGCGGCATGCGGTTGTCGGAACCGGCGTTGGCTTCGGTGCCGCCCTTACCCAGCAGGTAGCTGTCATCTTCCATGAAGGGCTTGAGGAAACGCTCCTTCTGCTCCATGGTGCAGGACGCCGCCACCAGATGACTCCATTTCCAACACTGGCTGAAAGTCTTGGACACCGAGCTGTCGCCGCGCGCGAGCTCGATCATCACCAGCGTCTGCGTAACGAAGTCGGCTTCATGGCCGCCCCACTCCTTGGGCACCGCCAGTGTGCGGAAACCAAGCTGAGAACCGCGTTTGATGATGCCCCAGTCAAAAGTCGCCTTGGGGTCGGCAATCTGGTCGCGCGCCAGCGACATCGGCCGCACTTCTTCATCGGAAAAGCGCCGCGCTTCCGATTGCCAGTGGCGCTGCTCTTCGTTCAGTGAAAAATCCATGATGAATCCTCAGATTTTATTAAATTAATCAATAACTTATGATCTATCGCGCTCAGCCGCGCGAGTATCCGGCCACGGCCTCGGCCACCACCAGCGGCGCGGCAAGATCACAATCCGCAGAATGCTGCAGCACCAGCGTGTCGTGCACATATTTCTGCAGCGGCATATCGCGCATCACGCCCATCGCACCGAAACATTCAGTTGCTTCGAGCGTCGCTCGATGTAATGACTGCGCAGTAAACGAGCGCGCCACCACATGCCAAGGCAAATCGTTGACGCTGCGGTCACCGACCGCCTGGGGATGATCAGTGATCCACGCCGCTTTCATCGTCAGCGCGCGTGCAGCTTCCAGCTGGATGGCGACATCGGCCAGTTTCATGCCGATGGCCTGATGCTGCACGATATAAGCACCGCCCTGCCAGCGCATCTTGGCGTAATCCACCGCCGCCTCATACGCAGCACGCGCTACACCCACGTTCACCGCTGCAGTCTGGATCGAACGACGTGCGACGAGACCCTGCAGCAGGCGGTGCGCGGAATCGGCTGCCAGCACATCCTCTTCAGCCACTTTGCAGTTCTTCAGCGTCACGGCGGCCATCGCGCCATGGTGCCAGCGTGCGCGTTCGCCGCCGCCACCGAAGGCCGGCAGTTCGTCATCAATCGACAGGCCTTGGGCATCACGTCCGATCAGCACCGACACGGTACCGGGACCGTCGGCGATCTTCGCCTGCACAATAAACAGGCCGGCAACCGGTGCGTTCGACACAAATGGTGCAAGACCACTGATACTCCAGCCCTTGCCGTCGCGTTCCGCAACCACCTCGGGCGCGCCGATCACATCAGCATCTGCCGGTACGGCATGGTGATAACTCCAGCCGAGCTCGGCGTTCTCGTCACGAGCGATCAGCGACAGATGAAAGCGTTCATTGGCCTCAATTTTCGGTAGCCAGCGTTTGCGTTGGCCGTCATTCATTGCCTGGTACACGGCACCGGCCAGAACTGCGGTCTCGCCCAGAACCATCGCAAGATCGACATCACCAGCTGCAATTTCTTCGAGCAGCACGCAGCAGGTCAACAAGTCCGCTCCGGCACCGCCCGCTGACTCAGGCAAAGCCAGGCCGCGCAATCCCATTTGCGAAAGTTGATCAAGCAGCTCCGTCATCAGCGGTTTTTCGAAGGGCTCCAGCCGCTTCGGATCAATTGCCGCCGGTTGCACCTCGCGGGTAACAAAATCGCGAACGGCATCGCGAAACTCGAGTTGTTCGGCCGTCAGTTGCAAGTCATACATTTCGGGCTGCATCCTTCCAGTTATGAACGGGTTGCGAAAACTGCATTACTGCAGGCTTATTCCAGGACTGCATGACTCCGGTCCGGTTCTGTTGCAGTACGTCCTGTTGCTGCAGAAGGCAGTCAGATTGACAATCCGCACCGGACGCATCGGGAATATGCAAGCCCGTGCTTCTGCGAGCAGGGATGCGCGGATGGACGTCAGGATCGCATTGCAAACTCGGACTGCCAGCCACATAACTCCTCCAAAATGCGCGCCGGCTGTTTTTCATTATTTTTGGAGATGCAGCGCGCCTGCAGATAATGCCCAAAACACCGGGCTGGAGCAACCGCGCGCGGGCCATGGACGGCCCGCGCCATAATACGGACGAAACAGCCGCGATCAGATCAATCCGCGGGCAATGCCTCCATCGACCAGAATGGACTGACAGGTCACATAGCTGGTCTTGTGCGAGGACAGGAACACCACCATCGGAGCAATTTCCTCAGGGCGCCCGAAACGGCCCATGGGAATTTCGTGGGTAAATTCATCGATGATTTTTTCCGCCGGTTCACCGCGTTCTTTGGACAACTTGTCGATCCTGGTGGTCCACAATCCAGTCATAGTGCGTCCGGGAGACACCGAGTTGACCCGGATATTGAACGGGAGGAATTCGACGCCGAGCGTTTTCACAATCGCGATCAGTCCGGCCTTGTGAACATTGGACACCAGCTGATGCGGATACGGCATGCGCGGACCGGCGGCACCCAGAATCACGATGCGTCCACCGCTTTTGGATTTCTTCAGGGATTCCAGCGTGGCACGGATCACCCGGACCGTGCCCATCACGTTGAATTCGTAATTGGCATACCAGGCGTCGTCATCGAGTTCCTCAAACAACGCGCGCTGACTGCCGCCCACCGCCGAAACCAGTATGTCCAGGACAGGCGCCTGCTGCGCAATCCAGCCCTGCAAAGCCGCCACATCGGCCTTGCGCGTGATGTCCGCTGCAAACCAGCGCACTGCCCGTCCGGTCACTTTCTCCAGTTGCGCTGCGGCTGCCTTGAGCTTGTCGGCATTGCGCGAACAGATCAGCACGTTCACGCCCTCTTCCAGCAGGCCTTTGGCGCTCTCGTATCCAATCCCCTCGCTGGCGCCCACCACAAGCGCGGTTTCACCCTTGATACCCAAATCCATTGCATGACCTTTCAAATAAGAAACGCCGACTTGCCGGGAGGTTCTCTCACGGCAGGCCGGCGCAATGTTGCAGCCCTTCAATGACCCGACCCCGGGCCCTTGAATGACTACTCGACTTTTGCACCTGTCATCTTGATCAGTTTGCCGTACTTTTCGTAGTCTGCTTTCAGCACTGCATTGAACTGGTCAACCGTACTCGGCGCCGCATCCAGTGCCTGATTCTCCAGCTTCTGGATGACATCGGGCACTGCCAGAGCCTTGTTGATCTCGGCGTTAAGTTTATCGATGATCGGCCTCGGCGTCCCTGCGGGCACAAATACGCCGATCCACGGACTCATGTCGTAACCCTTGACGCCGGACTGATCCAGCGTGGGCACCCCCGGCAGGGCTTTGCTCGGTTTTGTCGAGCCTAGTCCCAGCGCACGCAGCTTGCCGGCGCGGATGTGATTGATCACCGTGCCAACCGTCGCAAAAGAAGCCTGCGTTTCACCGGCCAGCAAGGCAGTCACCTGCGGCGCCCCCCCCTTGTACGGCACATGTGTGATGTCAATACCGGTCATCGAAATCAGCAGCGCCATTTGCAGATGCGGCGCGCTGCCGTTGCCGGATGATGAATAGTTGATCTGCCCCGGCCGCGATTTGGCCAACGCGACAAATTCCTTTACGGTTTTGACCGGCAGCGATGGATGCACCGTCAGCACACCCGGCTGAGCTGACAACATGCCCACACCGGTGAAATCCTTAAGCGTGTCATAAGCCAGCTTCTTGCCGTAGAGGTGCGCATTTCCGACATGCGTCGTCGAATGCACCATGATGGTATAGCCGTCGGGGGGCGCCTTGGCCACGACATCGGCGCCGATCGAACCCGATGCGCCACCACGGTTATCGACGACAAACTGCTGGCCCATCGACTCGGTCAGTTTCTGCGCAACAATACGCCCGACCACATCGTTGGAACCGCCTGGCGGCCACGGAATCAACACGCGCACAACCTTATTCGGATATGCCTGTGCCGATGCAAGCAGCGGCACTGCAAACAAGGTTACGGCAAGTGCAGCGCAACCCAGTATTTTTTTGATCATGATTTTCTCCTCGCAGTTCACGGCAAAACGCCGATGACCGCCGATTATGCTCAAAACACTCTGCTGCTTCAATTGCGCGCCATGAAAAAAAGCCGGCGTTCGCGCCGGCTTTGCACGATGTGGTCGAAAATATGCTCAACCCGCCCGCGCGCCGGTTTCCTTGATCAGCTTGCCGTATTTTTCGTGATCGGCCTTGAGACGCTCAGCGAACTGCTCCGGCGTCATGAACATCGGATCCAGAGTCTGCGCGCCGAGTTTTTCGGCGACGCCCTTGTCCTTCATCGCCTTCTGCACTTCAGCGTTTAGACGGTCGAGGATGGGTTTTGGCAACCCAGCAGGCGCCAGCATGCCAACCCAGGCCACGAATTCGTAACCCTTGACGGTCTCTGCAATGGCAGGAACATCCTTGTACTGCGGAATACGCTCCTGCGAAGTGACTGCCACCGGGCGCAGGCGTTTGGAAGTGATGTGCGGGATCACCGAACCGACAGTCGCCGTCATTGCCTGCACCTCGCCCGAAGAAATGGCCACGGCCGCCGGACCACCGCCCTTGTACGGCACGTGTACCATCTTTGTGTTGCTCATCGAATTGAGCTGCGCCATGGCCAGATGCACGAAGCTGCCGCTGCCAGAAGAAGCGTAAGTGATCTCGCTGGGCCGTTTGCGACCGAGGTCGATGAACTCCTTGACCGTTTTCACCGGCAGGGACGGATGCACCACCAGCATGCCGACCTGGCGCCCCAATGGCGAGACGCCGACGAAATCCTTCATCGTGTCGTAAGGCACTTTACTGTATAGATGCGGATTGGACACATGGGTGGTGGAATGCACCAGCACGGTGTATCCATCTGCGGGACTTTTCGCCACGATGTCGGAGCCCAGGATGCCTGAGGCGCCGCCGCGGTTGTCAACAATGAATTGCTGGCCGGTGTTCTCGGTGAGCTTCAACGCAATGATGCGGCCGGCAATGTCATTGGCCCCGCCCGGCGGCCAGGCGATGATCACCCTTACCGGTTTTGCCGGATAGGTTTGTGCCAGAACCGCGGCTGGCGCCAGCGTTGCAGTGCCAATCATGGCAAGCGCGAAACTTGAAATCATTTTGGACATGACTTTTCTCTCCAGGTAAACAGGCCGCACCGTAACTATTGCGGGCCGGCGATTATCATCGACAAAGGACTCCCGGTTCAACCATGCGCGCCATGCAGGTTTGACGTGCGGAACGTTTGCATCATGGTGACAAGGGAAGGCGCTTTCGCTCATGCGTCAATCCACCCTCGCGCCGCTGATGCGGACCACCTTCTCGTATTTGTCGAAATCCGATTTCAGACGCGCGGCAAACTGCTCCGGCGTGATATGCATCGGATCCAGTGTCTGGGCGACCAGTTTTTCCGTCACGCCCGGATCCGCAAGCGACTTGCCGATCAGCGCATTCAGCGCATCAACTGCGGCCTTCGGGGTGCCGGCAGGCACAAAACAGCCGACCCAGGCCGTGAAGTCGTAGCCGCTGACGAACTCGGCAATTGCGGGCACATCCGGAAACTGAACGACCCGCTTGTCGGTCGCGACGCCGATGGGCCGAACCCGTTTCGACTTGATGTGCGGGAACAGCGACCCGATGGTCGCTAGCATGGCTTGGGTCTCGCCGGCGATCAGCGCAGTGCCGGCAGGTCCGCCGCCTTTGTAAGGCACGTGCACCATCTTGATGCCGGCCATCTCTGCCATCAACGCCATCGACAGATGAACATAGCTGCCGTTGCCCGCAGACGCATAGACCAGTTCGCCCGGGCGCTTCTTCGCCAGTGCGACGAACTCCTGGCCGTTCCTGGCCGGCAGTGCGGGATGAACCACCAGCATGCCGACCTGGCGCGCCAGCGTGGTCACGCCAATGAAATCCTTCAGCGGATCGTAGTTGAGTTTCTTGTATAGATGCGCGTTGGCCACGTGGGTCGTCGACTGCACCATCACGGTGTAGCCGTCAGCCGGACTCTTGGCAACGATTTCGGAACCGATCTGGCCAGCGGCACCACCACGATTGTCGATGATGAACTGCTGACCGGCGATTTCACCGACTTTCTGGAACACGATGCGGCCGACCACATCGTTGGAGCCGCCAGGTGGAAACACGATGACTACTCGCACCGGTTTGTCCGGATACTTCTGTGCGGCAGACGGCAACGGCAGGACACACAGCCCCGCCAATGCAGCCAGCGCCAAACGAAACGCTGAGTTCATGACACTCCTCCTTTTATAGGTATGTGATTCAGGCTCTGGGCCCGATTCCATTATGTGTGACAAAACGCCACGCAGGCAACAGCGAATACCTGCATGGATAGTCGCAGGATAAAATCGCATGCTTATTGTTTTCTCATTCATGCGCCCGATGCGGCGCCGCATCATTTCGGAGCACCTGGCAATGGCCCTACCCCTCGAAGGCATCACCGTTCTCGATCTGACCACCGTGATGGCCGGCCCTTACTGCACCATGGTTTTAGGTGACATGGGGGCCACCGTCATCAAGGTCGAGAACTTCCCTGAAGGCGACGGCTCCCGCCGCTTCGAACCCAAGGTCAACGGCGAGTCGTACTGCTTTGCGGTGCTCAACCGCAATAAAAAAAGCATCGGCATCAATATGAAGGATCCGCGCGGCAAGGCAATCTTCATGAAACTCGCGGCCAAGGCGGACATCATTACCGAGAACTTCCGTCCCGGCGTCGTCAAAAAACTGGGGATTGATTACGCAGCAGTCAGCGCCATCAATCCTGGGGTGATCTATGCCTCGATGTCGGGCTTCGGTCAGACCGGTCCGTACGGTCACAAGGGCGGCTTCGACATCGTCGCCCAGGGCATGTCCGGCATCATGATGATGACCGGCGCCCCAGGCGGACGCCCGGCCAAGGTCGGCATCGCGATGAACGACATCGCCAGCGGCGTCACCGCGCTGTATTCCATCCTCGGCGCCTTTATCGGCAAGCTGCGCCACGGCAATGGTCAGTACCTTGAGACCTCGCTGCTCGAAGCCGGGCTCGCCTGGACGCACTGGGAATCCGGCGCTTTTTTCGGCGGCGGCGAGGAACCGCTGGCTACCGGTACCCGGCACCGCCGCTCCACGCCCTATCAGGCTTACAAGACCCAGGACGGCTATGTCACCGTCGGCGCCAACAACAACAAGCTGTGGTCGAACTTTTGCAACATCACCTGCAACAAGCCGGAATGGCTGACCGATCCGCGTTTCGTCGATCTGCCCTCGCGCCTGATAAACATCGACGCGCTGGAAGTCGAAATCGAAAAGGTATTCGCCACACAGTCGACCGCCCACTGGGTCGAAAAACTCGATGAAGCACAGGTGCCCGGTGGTCCGGTCTACACCTACAAACAGATTCTGTCGGACGCACACATCAAGGCACGCAACATGGTGATCGAATACGATCACCCTAAAATCGGCCGCATGAAATCCATCGGCATCCCGGTCAAATCCAGTGGAGAACTCACGTCAGTCCGCCAGCCCGCCCCCTGGCTGGGACAGCATTCCGAGGAAACCGTACGCGAACTCGGCATGTCCGGCACAGAGATTGAACAACTATTTGCCGATGGCGTGCTATACGACAAATACCGTTCCGCCGCATCCAAATAAGGAATCATCATGTCCAACGCCTGGTTACTGCTGCTGGCCGCAGGATTACTCGAAGTGGTCTGGGCCATCGGGCTCAAATACACCGAAGGCTTCAGCCGCATCACACCCAGCGTGATCACCATTGCAGCGATGATCGGCAGTGTATGGCTGCTCGCCATTGCCTTGAAATCGATCCCGGTCGGGACCGGTTATGCCGTATGGACTGGCATCGGCGCCGTAGGCACCGCCATTCTCGGCATCGTGCTGTTCAACGAAGCGGCCACTGCCGCGCGACTAGCCTGCATCGGCCTGATCGTCGCCGGCATTTTCGGGCTGAAACTCGTTTCCGGCGGCCACTGACCGCCGTGTTCAGGACGGACCGGCGGCACTCCCGGGAGCAGCCTGCGGCGCAGGCGGCGCAGCGTCTGCATTGCCTCGCAGCATGGCATCCTGCCCTTCGTCCATCACGCCCTCCAGTTCGCAGATGCTTTTTCCGCGGGTGACTGTGAGACTTCCGGTGATCTTGCCTTCCATGCCGCAGAAACGCTCGCGGTCAATGTCGCGGAACAAAAATTTCACCTTGCTGCGGTCGGCATCAATCAGGAAAGAACCTTTTTCCTCATTCAAAGTCACCACGGTGATGCTGCCGGTGTCTTCCCATTTGCTGTAGGCATCATCGCGCACGATGTGCACTGAACAGGTACGCGGTTTCCATTTCGAGTAGTACGCAATGCTCTTCACGCGTCCGCCGACCAACTCAACGGCAATGCGTGCATGACGGTCTTCGCTGCCCAGTTTGCAGGACAGCTTTTCCAGCTTGCCCTTGAGCACCGTGCCTTGCTGCTTCAGCTGCTTCTGCTGCTGATGACGCTGCGGCGACGTCTGGGCAGCTTTTTTGGGCGCAGCCTGCTGCGCTGCTGCAGGCGCAATGAGCAGCAGCGAGGATATCACGTAACCTATTGTTTTAATTAATATTTTATTATTCATTGCAATCAAAAGCTGATCTAGATTGCCGCTGCAATCGCATCACCCATCTCCTTGGTGCCCGCTTTGCCGCCAAGATCACCGGTCAGGTTCTTAGCTTCGGCCACGACCTTGTCCACTGCCGCATCCATCAATTTCGCCGCCGCAGTGGCTTTGGGATCATTACGGGTGCGGCCCAGCCACTCGAACAGCATCATGCCCGACATGATCATCGCGTATGGATTGGCAATGTTCTTGCCGGCGATATCCGGTGCCGAACCGTGCGTTGCCTGCGCCATTGCCTGCTTCTCCCCTACCACCAGTCCCGGTGCCAGGCCCAGACCGCCGACCAGTCCCGCACCGAGGTCAGTCATGATGTCGCCGAACTGATTGGTGGTGACCACCACGTCATACTGCTGCGGCTTCATCACCGCCTTCATCGCGAAGCCGTCGATCAGCACTTCCTCGAATTCGACGTCAGGGTAATTCGCCGCCATTTTGCGGCATTCCTGCGCAAACATGCCGCAGACCAGACGATAAACCGGCTCCTTGTGCAGCGCGGTGACCTTCTTGCGCTTGCGCGTACGCGCGATCTCGAAAGCTTCCTTCGCCACTCTGCTCGCTCCCTTGCGCGTCACCACGCGCATGCCGACGGCGATCTCGTCGTTGGGCTGGAATTCACCGGCACCGGCGAACACCACGCTGCTTGATTGCATGCCTTCAGTGGTCTCACGCAGGAACACGATATCGACGTTTTTATGCAGCGACGGCAGGTTGGGATAGGACTTCACCGGCTTGACGTTGGCAAAGAGCTCGAACTTCTTGCGCAGTGGCGGATTGATCCAGGTGTTGTCATGACGCGGATAAGCGTTGTGGCCAATGGGGCCCTGCACCCAGCCATCGACGTGTTTCAGCGCATCAACAGTGACCTGCGGCATCGTGTGGCCGTGGCTCTCATGACCCTTGCGTCCGATCGGCAGCGGCTGCCATTCAATCGCCAGCCCGGCTTTTGCAGCAGCGGCTTTCATCACCTTCACGCACTCTGGCACCACTTCCAGTCCGATGTCGTCGCCTTCGAGTATTCCCAGTTTGTACACTTGGCCCGCTCCTCTATGTAATCCGCTTTATTGTCGCCGTTTCCGGCTTTAAGTTCATGCGCAACTTATTCCTCGATGTCACCGATCTGCTTGATCACCCGGACTAAACGTTCGCTGTGCTCATTAACGAACGTCGCGAGCTCTTCCGGGGTGCCGCTGACAATAACTTCCGCCCAGCCGTCATTGACGCGTTTGATGACCTCGGAGTCAGCCATTGACTTGACTGGAGCAGAAAACATCCGCCGCATGCGCCGGTAACGTCATTATGAGCACCATAGCGCCACACATCATCGCCGCTTTACCGTCCATCCTGTTAAGTTGATTTTTGTTATGCGGAAGGTTCAGCGAACTTTGCGCGCCCCAAGGGGACTTGCTTCGCGGCGAACGGCTTCTTCGAGCAGCGGATAGGCGCTGATGGAACTCGGCGTGCCCAGTACCGGCACTTCGCGCAGCCACTGCGGCCCCAGCTGTTTGATCGATGTCACTCCCATCAGTCCCATTGCGGTACGCACTTCCAGTTCCATCAGTTCCAGCATGCGCGCGACACCGGCCTCGCCGCCAGCGCTCAGGGCCAACCCCAACAGCTTGCCGACGCCAACCGCGCGGGCGCCCAGACACAACATCTTGACCACATCGGTGCCGCGCTGCACGCCACCATCGGCCAACACTTCGGCACGACCAGCAACAGCCTTGACCACCTCAGCCAACACTTCAATGCTGCCCTGCGCATGATCCAGCTGACGTCCGCCGTGATTGGAAACGTACACCACATCGGCGCCGTGTTCGACCGCCAGTTCGGCGTCTTCCGCGGTTGCAATCCCTTTGGCGATCAGCGGCAGGCCGACACGCTCCTTCATCCACACGAGATCCTTCCAATTCAGGCTGGCCTGATAGGACTGGTCACCGAAACCTTCCTTGACCGGCAGCCCGCTGACGATGTCGCGCTCGCGGCGGCCGTAGAAATTTCGATCCACCGTCACGCACAGCGCGCCGTATTCAGCCTTGCGTACGCGATCAAGAATGCCTTCAATCCAGCCGCGATCACCGCGAACATAAAGCTGGAAGATCAGTTTTCGTTTAACGGCTTCCTGAGCCGCTTCGAGGCTGGGCTTGGCTGCCGTTGCGATAAAAGCCGTGGTGCCACGGGAAACTGCAGCACGCGCCACAGCCGGGCCGCCTTCGTTGTGCACCTTGCCCAGAAACCCGCCGACCGGTGCCGGAAACACCGGGAAGGCCAGGTCCTGTCCCAGCAGCGGGGTGCCCAGGTCAATATTCCGCACATCCACCAACACACGCTGGCGCAGCGCCAAAGCGTCAAGACCGGCACGGTTGCGCCGCAGGGTCATTTCCGAATCTGCACCGCCCATCAGGTGATCCCATACCGGCGCTGGCAGCTTGCGGTGTGCGGCCAGCGCGATTTCCTGCAGCGTGTCGAATTGACCCGGCGCTTTTTTCTCCAAGCCCAGCGGATTGGAAGATTTTTTTGCGGCTTTAGCGATTCCGGCATTTTGGGATGCCGGTTTGCGGGCTGCACTCTTGTTGCTGACTGACTTGCCGGCTGCCTTGGTGACGGATTTTTTTACTGCGGGTTTCTTGCTGGCAACAGCCATTTCAATAATCCTTCATGCGGTAGATCAAGCTGATATAAATTACTAATTTATTAATATAAACAAGTACTTAATATATCATGCACTTTATTGCCGATTAAGCAGATAGCGTTTTTCCCACTGCTCCACACCATCCAGTCCGAGTACCTCGTTGTATTCCTTGGATGTCAGCATGCGATCACGCACTGCCGCGGTATTACCGTCACGTTTCAACGTACCCAGGGCACTCTTGATCGCAAATCCTGCGGCATTGCGGGCCAGCCCCGGGAAGATAGCCAGACGGAATCCGAGTGCTTCGATTTCCGGAACGGTCAGCTCACCCAGCTTGCCGCCTCCGTCGATGTTGACCAGGCAAGGCGCGTCGGTTTCTCCGGTCACGCGATTCAGGTCATCCAGGATTGTCGGGCTGTTTTTGAGTTCCACGAACACCACATCGGCGCCGGCCTTGCGATAAGCCTGCCCACGGCGGATCGCCTCATCCAGCCCAAGGCCACCCGCCGCATCGGTGCGTGCAATGATGATGAAGTCCGGGTCCCGGCGTGCAGCAACGGCTGCTTCGATTTTGCCGACATGTTCTTCCATCGAAACGCCCGGCCGCGAGCCCGGCAAATGGCCACAGCGCTTGGGTGCGACCTGATCCTCGATATGGATGGCAGAGACGCCCGCGCTTTCGAACTCGCGAACGGTGTGCCACACGTTCACGGCATTGCCATAGCCGGTGTCGGCATCGCATATCAGCGGAATGTTCACGCAAGAGGCGGCGCGGTGCGCATGAGCGGCGAACAATGTCAGGTCAACCAGGCCGACATCGGGCTGACCGAGCAGACAGGCGGATACGCCGTTGCCGGTCATGTACACCGCCTCGAATCCGGCCTGCTGCACCATGCGTGCGCCGTAAGCGTCGTAAATGCCCGGTGCCACGATCATGCCGCCCTCGGTCAAACGCTTGCGCAACTGCTGCCTTACCGTCAAATTTGCCATCTGTGTTCTGCTTTCCTGGATTTACGTTGCGTAATGTTTTGCCGCCCGACGCCCTGCGTCAGGGGTTTACTGCGTGTCCAGCAAACCAAGCTTCTTCTTCACCGCCTCGGTTTCCTTGACGTCCTGCGTCAACTGGGCGCGGAATGCATCAGGCCCCTGGTAACCGTCAAGCTGGGATACGCGCGCCAGGTAGGTTTTCCATTCCTGGGTCTGCTGCGCCTTCTGGATCGCCGAGTCCAGCCGGTCGACAACCGGTTTCGGTGTGCCGGCCTTGGCCATGATGCCGCGCCACTGGTAACGCACAACATCCCAGCCTTTTTCCTTGTATGTCGGCACATCCGGGAAATCATCCAGCCGTTTGTCCGAAGACACCGCCAGCACACGCACCTTGCCGGCTGCAATCATTGGCTTGACGTTGCCGGGATTGGTCGCAGCAGCATCGATATGTCCGCCGGCAATCGCCGTCAGCGCCGGTCCGCCGCCGGGATACGGCACCCAGGTCGTCTTGAACTTCGCAACGTCCGAAAAGACTTCCCAGGCCACACGGTGGGAACTGATCGCAAACGGGCCGCCGACATTCAGGTATTGCGGCTTCTTGCGGGCAAAAGCGACGAACTGATCCAGATTCTTGAACGGCGTTGAGGTGTGCACGATCAGGCCATAGGGATCAATCTGCGAGCGCGCAACCAACTGCAAATCATCCATCTTGAACTGCGCGGTTTTTTCACTGAACAGCGTAGCCAGCGACAGCGTGTTTGCAGCGATGGTGTAACCGTCGGCCGGGCCACGCACCAGCATGTTGACCATGACGATGCCCGAACCGCCGGTGCGATTCTCCACAATGACGTTCTGGCCCAGCTCCGGCGTCAGCAGCTTGGCCAGTGTGCGCGCGTAAATATCAACCGGAGAGCCTGCGGCCGACCAGCACAGAATGGTGATCTGCTTGTTCGGATAGCCCTGCGCCTGGGCCAGGCCGGCAAGTCCGGCCAGTGTCAGCGATGCGACAATCTGTTTCAGCTTCATGCGATTTCCCCCTCAATATTCCAGTCAGGATGTTTTTGCAGGAATGGAATCAATCCGCCTGCCTTCAGCAACGCCCGCACAGCCGCCGGCAACGGCGGCACGGCGCGGACAACGTTTTTCGCCGGCACGGAGATGCGGCCGCCCAGCAGATCTACTTCAAGTGCGTCACCGGCTGCCATGCCGCTGATATCGCATTCAATCACCGGCATGCCGTTATTGATTGCGTTGCGGTAGAACTGGCGACCGAAACTCGGCGCGATGATCGCAGCGACCCCCATCCGGTGCATCACATGCACCGCCTGCTCGCGCGAGGAATTGATGCCAAAGTTCTTGCCGGCGACGATGATGTCACCCTGAACGAAAGCCTTGGCGAATCCCGGCGCCACCTGATCAAACGCCACGGTGGCGATATACACCGCATCCTTGCCGGGAAGGTATTTACTCGAACAGTGAATGTCGGTGCTGATTTCGTCACCGAGAATGCGCGCACTGCCTTTAATGATGTTCATGTGTGAATCCTTTTTCTACCGCCAAGACGCCAAGAGCGCCAAGTTAAGACCAAAAAATGCATACATCAACACTGTTATTGATTTGTTCTTCATGTTTTTCCTGGCGTCCTGGCGGTGAAGGGTTTTTACTTGTAAATCAAGCTGCCGCACGCCAGTCGCCACCGGCGACAGTGCGCGCATCCGTCACTACGCCGGTCAGCGCGGAAGCCGCAACCGTCGCGGCCGAGCCGATCCAGATTTCCGATTTCGGATTGCCGAGCCGGCCCTTGAAATTGCGGTTTGCGCTGGAGATCACCACCTGGTCATCAGCAGCAATGTAGTGCCCGGTGATATTGACGCAGGTACCGCAGCCCGCTGCTTCCACCGAAGCACCGGCCGCAGTGAGTATCTCGAACAGACCTTCGCGCATTGCCGCCAGATATATCGCCCGTGACGCCGGCGTGATGATCATGCGCACACCCTTCGCCAGTTTTTGCCCCTTGAGAATCGCCGCGGCCTGGCGGATGTCGTCGAGTCGACCATTGGTGCAGGTGCCGATCAGGGCGACCTGGATCTTTTTGCCGGCCACATCGGGCACCGCGACCACATCGTCGATGTTGTGCTGGCGTGCGACCTGCGGTGCCAGAGTGGCGGTGTCAATGACGATTCGTTGAGCGTAATGGGCGTCGGCGTCGGCCTTGACCGGTTTCGGTGCTGCTGCGCCATGGGCTTTCAGCCAGGCGAAGGTTTTTTCATCGGCTTCGAGCAACGCCGCCTTGGCACCCAGCTCAGCCGCGTGGTTCGACAGGGTCATGCGGTCATCAATGGCCATCGCCGAAACGCCACTGCCGCAATATTCCAGTGCCCGATAATTTGCACCCTCTGCACCCAGCTTGCCGAGCATGGTCAAGGTGACATCCTTGGCCCAGACACCCGGCTGCAACGGTCCG
>CAMAYE010000027.1 GCA_945862135.1 Bordetella parapertussis | reverse complement strand
ACGCAACTGCGTCAGTACGCGCTGCCGCGAAGCGCTGCCGGTTACGCGGCACAAGGCCTCGGGATTCATGAAAAACTCGCGCAGGTAATACGCGCCGCCCGCCAGCGCGACCACGGCAACCGCAATACGAATCCACAGCATCATGCCGATGAACAACAGGAAGTTCAGCCATGCCGCGAGAAAGAGGTAATACACCGCTGCCGATGTCGCTATGAATGCAGAACCCAGCGTCCACATCCGCAAGCGGTCGGGCATGCCGACCAGCAGGCCCACCAGAAAAACCAGTGTCCACATCGCGCAGGGATTGAATCCGTCGATACCCGCCAACACCACCGTGAGAACGGGCAAGGACAGTGCCGCAATATTGATTTCTCCGAGCAGCGGAACACGTATCGTCTTCGGCGGCGCCTGCACGGGCGCACGTTGCGCCGGCGGCAGCGCGGATTCCTCAAACAACGCCGCCGACAGATCAACGCAGGTCCTGCTGCGACAGGCCTCGATCGCCGCAACAATCGCCGACCCTGTTGTGGCATCGTCGTCGTAACCCACCCAGTGCCGGTCACCGACAATCACCATCGGCACCGCCGGATTCATCACTGAAAAATAATCAATCGCCCGGGAAAACGCTTCGCGATTGCGCGGCGACTCGTTGATTTCATATTCATGAAGCCGCAGCCCCGGATCACGGGCTGCCGCAGTCTGCAGGAAAGTGCGCGCCTTTTCGCAGTGGGGACAGCCGATACGCCAGAACACCTGCACCTCGACTGGTCCCGGCTGCGATGGCGGACTGGCGGGTTGCGCCTGCACCAGCCCCATCATGAGCAGCCACGGCAACAACCACAGCAGCAGTTGCGGTCGGCGCATCATTTCACCTAATCCAGAAATGTTGCGTATTCACTGAGTGCAATACGCTCCGGCTGGAAAGTATTGACGACCGCCTCACCGTCGGCGTAACCCAGCGCCATGCCGCAGATCACCACCCATTCATGGCCGAGCCCGAGTTCACGTCGCACTACATCCGGATAACTGGCGATCGATGCTTCCGCACAGGTATGCAGGCCGCGCGCCCGTGCCGCCAGCATCAGCGTCTGCAGAAACATGCCGTAGTCGAGCCAGCTGCCCTTCTCCAGTTTGCGATCAATCGTAAATATCAGCCCGGCCGGCGCACCGAAGAAGGTGTAGTTGCTCGCACGATAGGCTTTTGATTTTTCGTGGTCACCCTTGCCGATACCCAAGGTTCCGTACAAGCCCCAGCCGCAGGCGCGGCGACGCGCCAGGTACGGCTCAAACACCGGATCGGTGTAGTAATCGTAATCCCGTTGATGACCGGGCTCGTCGTTGAGAAACGCGTTTTGAATCGCCGAACCGACGCGTTTCAGCGTCGATCCCGTCAGCACATGCACGCGCCAGGGCTGGATGTTCGAACCGCTTGGCGCATGGCGGCCGAGTTCGACAATTTCGCGCAGTACGGCAGGAGGCACCGCATCGGTTTTATAGGCGCGAATCGAACGCCGAGTAAGCGCAGCCTCAAAAACGTCCGCAGCAGATTGACTGAGATCGGTCATTTGCAATTCCATTCAGGCGGTTAACAGAATTCATGTTAGCAAACCGCAGCAACGGCAAGCGATTGACCGACACGCGCGGCTTCGTCACACTGCCAGAGCCGCCATGAACACCCCTACCTTCCGCACCGGACTCGTCTTTGCCCTGCTGCAGCTGTTCTTCACGCTGACATGGACGGTATACGTGATCTTCCTGCCGCGCCTCGCTGCTGAAGCCGGCATCCCGAAATCATGGATCATCTGGATCCTGGTCGCTGATCAACTGGTGTTCGTTGCGGCTGACTGGGCCATGGGCGTCAAGGCCGACCGCAGCGCACGCATTGTCGGCAGGCTCGGCCCGCAGATCGGCTTGATCACGCTGGTCTCGGCACTGGCCTTCCTCGCGCTGCCGCTGGTCGCACCGAACGGCAGCCCGCTATTGTTCCTTGCCCTCACATTTGTCTGGACCATCACCTCATCGGCTTTGCGCGCACCACCGCTGGTGCTGATCGGCAAATACGCGGCAACCGGCGCCAAACCGTGGCTGTCGGGGCTGTGGTTGTTCGGCCTCGGCATTGCCGGCGCCATCGCGCCGTATCTGACCGGTGTATTGCGCGATGCGGATCCGCGCCTTCCGTTTGCGCTGGCCTCCATCGCTGTCGCGGTTGCCGCTTGGGCCATGACCTGGGCGGAGCGCAACCTTGCCGCGTCGGCCCCAATGGAAACGACGCCACCCGCAAAGCCGTTGTCGATCCCATTCTTCCTGATCATCGTCGCACTGGCGGGGCTTGGTTTCCAGATTCACTTCTCGCTGAACTCGGCACCGCAGTATCTCCGCCATGCCTCAGCAGCAGATCTCGGCCACCTGATGCCGTTGTTCTGGGTAGGTTTCAATCTGGCAATGCTGCCGCTGACGTGGATCATCCGTCGTCATGGCGATTTCAAAGTACTCGCCGCAGGCGCCGTCGTCGGCGCAGTGGCAGTGCTGTTTTCAGCGCAGGCTGGTGCACTGCAGCCATTGATCGCCGCTCAGGTCATTGCCGGGGCTGCATGGGCGGCCGTGATGTTCGGCGCATTTGGTGCCGCAACCGCGCTCGGTCACACCGGCCGCGAAGGTTTCAGCGCTGGCGGCATGCATTCCATGTTCGCGCTCGCGGCAATGCTGCGCATACTGGTCATTGCCACACAGCTCAATCAGGACAAGGAAATCATGCAGGCACTGACCTGGGCGCCGGCACTGTGCTGGGGTGCTGCCGCACTGCTGATGATCGCGCGCTTACGCCGCGCCTGAACCAGCTATCAACGCCAGTTTTTCAGTTCGGCTCAACTGCTTGATCTGATACTCGCGCCTGCTGGCTGCAGAACGGTCCGCAGCAGCCTCCTGATACACCAGTGTTACCGGTCGTCGCGAACGCGTATAACTCGCACCCAGTCCATTGTCGGCATTGTGTTCGGCGATGCGGCGCTCAAGGTCGCGCGCAATGCCCGTATACAAGCTGTCGTCGGCGCAACGCACGATGTAAACCCGCCACGCATCCGCCGTCACTGCCGCCCCTTTTTCATTGGAACTGCCCATCGAAGGCCCGTATGATGCCGTCTATGAAAAATTTACGCCATCTGCTGCTCGTTCTGAGCCTTTTCGCCAGCACGGCCTTTGCCGCCGATCCCGCAAAAAATGTCTTCGGTGTCGAACTTGGCGCCCGTTTCAGTTTTCCCGCCTGCGAACGCGGCGAAGACGCACTGACCAAACGCCACTGTTACAACGCGAGGCATACCGTAAAAACTTCGTGGGGCACCGAGGAACAGCAATTGTTCTACCCGCGCACCGCCATCGTGCCCTACGCCCGCGGCGAACTGACGGTTGAAGTAGTGAAAGGCGTGATCGAAGCGATACACATCCACACCTGGGGAATCGAAGCGCAAAGCAACGCGCTTGACGCGCTCAAGAAGAAATACGGCCCGCCGGCACGCAGCCACTCCGAAAAAATGAAAGGCCTGCGCTCGCGTTTCCCGGTGCAGTACGCCGAATGGGACACAAAAGACTACTCGGTACGATTTGTCGGGGTTGTGACGAGCGTCGACTGGGGACGCATCACCCTCGGCACGCCGGGTTATTTCCAGCTGCGACAGAAAAACCAGCCCGCCAAATAACGCGCCCTTCGTAGTCCCCGCACAATACATCCACTACACTGAAGCCCTCTGCCGTTCTGCACGTATCCGCTCGATCCGATGGTTGACCCCGCATTCCTTTCCGCGCGCGTCCTTGCCAGGCGCATCCGCAGCGGCGCACTCAGCGCCGCCGATGCGCTGGAAATGTACGTCGAACGCCAGCAGCATCTGAATCCGCGTTTGAACGCCATTATCGCGACGGATCTTGCAAACGCCCGCAAGACCGCACGCGCAACCGATCGTCTGATCAAACGCGGCAGCAATCCCGGCCCGCTTGCCGGCGTACCCGTAACCGTCAAGGAGTCCTACGACTATGCAGGTCTGCCGACGACCTGGGGTCTGGAGCGGCATAAAAACAATATTGCCCGACAGCACGCAGTGGCCGTGCAACGCCTGCTTGACGCCGGAGCAACGGTATGGGGAAAAACCAACGTACCGGTGCTGCTGGCCGACTGGCAAACCCACAATCCGGTTTACGGCACCACCCACAATCCCTGGGACACTAGCCGCACCCCCGGCGGCTCCAGCGGTGGCGCTGCGGCTGCACTTGCTGCAGGGCTGACCGGACTCGACTACGGTTCGGATATCGGGGGCTCGATCCGCGGACCCGCACACTATTGCGGCATTTACGGACACAAAACCACCTACGGCATCGTACCAACACGAGGTCACGCGCTGCCCGAAACCTGGGCGCCGACCGACATGTCGGTGCTGGGCCCCCTGGCGCGCTCAGCCGCTGATCTTGAGGTCGCTTTGCGCGTCACAGCAGGCCCAGATGTTGCCGATCACGCAGCCTATCGCCTGAAACTGCCCGCCGCTTCCTTCCGTGACTTCAAAGGCTTGCGAATCGCCGTTGTATCTGATGATCACGCAGCACCGGTTTCAAGCGCGATCTCCGGGGCCATCAACAACCTCGCCGAATTCCTCAGCAAACGCGGGGCAAAGGTTGATTGGCAAGCGAAGTTACCCTACGCCTCCGCCGAACACGATCGTCTGTATGTGCTGCTGCGCCGTGCAGCGACTTCAATGCGCGCCCATGACGATGCTTCCTTCGCCATTTTGCTGCAGCAAAATGACACACTGGATCCTGCAGATCGCAGTTATCAGGCCGAGCAGATTCGTGGCAATACCCTGTTTCACCGCGACTGGCTGCGCCTGAACAACGAACGTCATCGCCTGCGCGGTGCATGGGCGGAATTCTTCACGCGTTATGATGTATTACTGTGCCCTGCGGCCGCCACCACTGCCTTCCCGCAGAATGCGGCGGGGCAACGCTGGGAACGCGTCATTGATGTCGACGGTGCAGTCCAACCCGACACCACCCAGATCTACTGGATGGGCATGGCAAGCGTGTCTTTCCTGCCCGCCACCGTCGCGCCGATTGCCCGCGCAGCCGACGGCCTGCCGGTCGGCGTACAGATCATCGGCGCCCAATACGCCGATCTATCAACGATCCGCTTCGCACAACTGCTGGAGCGCGAATATTATGGCTTTGCGATTCCTGACGACTACCGCTGAAGAGAACAATATGCACCGACACATGATCCAGATTGCCGCAGCAACACTGCTTGCACTGACTGCCGCATCAACATTCGCACAATCATGGCCGACACGACCTGTGCGCATGATCGTACCCTACACCGCGGGAGGCGCCACCGATCTGCTTGCGCGCGCAGTCGGAGAACGATTGGGCACTGCCATCGGCCAGAGCATCGTCATCGACAACCGGCCCGGCGCCAATACCATCATCGGTTATCAGCTACAGGCATCCGCAGCGCCCGACGGCTACACGCTGATCATGGGCGGATTCAATGCACTCGTGATGAATCCGCTGCTCTACAAAACACTGTCCTACAATGTCGACCGCGACCTCGCCCACATCGGCCTGGTCGGCGTTTCGCCATTGGTTGTTGCGGCACATCCTTCGCTGCCGGCACGCAATCTGAAAGAACTTGTGGCCTACGCGAAGAGCAACCCGGGGAAACTGAATTTCGCCTCCTCCGGAAACGGTAACCTGACCCACATCGCGGGGGAACTGTTCATGAGCATGGCCGGGATTCAGATGCAGCATGTGCCTTACAAGGGCGGATCGGCAAGCATGACCGACCAGCTCACCGGCGTCATCCAGCTCAAGTTCGACACGCCGATCACCGCACTGCCTTTCATCCGCGACGGCAAACTGCGCGCACTCGCTGTCACGTCAGGCAAACGCATGAGCGCACTACCAGATATTCCGACTGTCGCCGAGCAGGGCTACAAGGATTACGACGCGGCGACCTGGTTCAGTATCGCAACACGCAAAGGCACACCGCAGGGGGTCATCAACAAGTTGAGCGGTGAACTCACCCGCATCGTCCAGCTTCCGGAAATGCGCACCCGCTTCGGCGCAGTCGCCATTGAAATGGCCAGCGGATCACCCGACGAACTCGACCGGCTGGTCAAGCAGGATACGCAACGCTGGGCTGCCGTCATCAAAAAATCCGGCGTGACGCTGACACCCTGAATACTACCGTTCCCCGGCAATGCAGAGCGAGGCATAATGCAGCCTCATTTAAACAGAGGAAGCACCATGGCAGCCATTACAACAGCAAGCGGTCTGATCATCGAAGAACTCAATATCGGCACCGGCGCCGAAGCTGTCGCTGGCCAGTACGTCTCCGTGCATTACACCGGCTGGCTCACTGACGGCACCAAATTCGATTCCAGCAAGGACCGCGGTGACCCTTTCGAGTTTCCGCTGGGCGCAGGTCATGTCATCCGCGGCTGGGATGAGGGCGTGCAGGGCATGAAAGTCGGCGGCTCACGCAAACTGACGATTCCCTCAGACCTTGGCTATGGAGCCCGCGGCGCCGGCGGCGTCATCCCGCCGAATGCGACGCTGGTTTTCGAAGTCGAACTGCTCGGCACCGAATAATCGGTCGCTGAAGGAGGAGATCACCCGATGGGCAATCACGTCAAAATAAAATCCAGCAGCGGCGCCGGTGAGTTTGACTGCTACCTCGCGCTCCCGGCCGGCACCGCCAAAGCGCCGGCCGTCGTGATGGCTTCCGCAGTGCATGGCGTCAACGCCGACATCCGCGGCATCGCCGATGAGTTCGCCGTCAAAGGCTTCATCGCAGCGGCACCCGATCTGTTCTGGCGCACGCTGCCGGGACCGTTGCCACGAGACGATGAACGTGCCGGTCAGCGCTCGCAACCGCGCATGCCAGTAATCAAGGCCGGTGAAACCGACATCGCCGATACGCTGGCGATGGTGCGCCAGTTGCCGCAACACAATGGCAAGGCCGCGACAATGGGCTTCTGCTTCGGCGGACCCTATGCCGCAATCGGACCGCAGCGTCTGGGATTTGATGCCGGCATTGGCTGCCACAGCACGCAGATGAAAGACTTCATAGAGGAATTCGAGGGTCTGAGCAAACCGGTCTGTCTGGTGTGGGGCGATCAGGATTTCGCTGCGCCGCCGGAGGTGCAGGCCGCCTATGTGGAACTCGCGAAAAAGCAGCCGAAACTGGCCGTACACATCTTCCCCGGCGTTTTTCATGGTTACATGATGCGCGAGAACACCAAAGCGTGGAGCCCGCCAACCTATGAATTCACCATGAACCAAGCGCTCGACATCCTCAACAGCCTGCGCTGATCCCGAGCCTGCAGCCAATAAAAAAGGCCGCATCAGCGGCCTTCTTTATTGGCACCACCGCTCACTCGGCTTTGATATTCGCTTCCTTGATCACCTTCGCCCATTTGTCCAATTCATCGCGCCAGAACTTCCCGAACTGCTCCGGTGTATTGCCCACCACATCGGCGCCCATGCCAACAATCTTGTCGCGAATTTCCTTTTCCTGAAGCGTCTTTGTGAAATCGCCATGGATCCGCGAAACCAGTTCCTTTGGCGTTGCCGCCGGCACCACCAGCCCGAACCAGTTGGTCAGCGCGTAACCTGAAACGCCCTGTTCGGCAATCGTCGGCAGGTCAGGCAATGCTGCAACCCGTTTCGGCCCGAGTATGCCCAGCGCCACCAGCTTTTTGTCACGGATATACGGCAGCGCCTGAAGCATGCTGTCGTAAGTCAGTTGCACATGCCCACCCAGCAGGTCGGCAAAACTGGGGCCGCTGCCCTTGTACGGCACGTGACGGATATTCACCCCGGCCAGCCGGTTGAACAGTTCGCCGCCGAGATGCGGCGCACCGCCGGCGCCGGATGACGCGTAAACAATCTCCCCCGGGCGCGATTTCGCCAATGCAATCAGCTGCCTGACATTGCGCACCGGCAGAGACGGATGCGCCACCATCACAAAATGCACGTCGACTACCTGCGTCACCGGCGCGAGATCCTTCAGCGGATCGACGGACATCTTCGAATAGAGGTGTTTGTTCGCCGCAAGATTGCCCAGCGTCGCAATCGCCCAGGTGTACCCATCGGGTGCTGAACGCGCCGTGAATTCAGTGCCGATGATGCCTGCCGCACCGGCACGATTTTCGACGATGACCTGCTGACCGTACTGCGCCGCCAGCCTGGGGCCGACCACCCGAGCAACGATATCGACGCCTCCGCCCGGCGGAAACGGCACCACAATCCGCACCGGTTTGGTTGGAAAATTCTGCGCCGTCGCCATACAGGACAAGGCCGCCAGCACCCCGCCCGTTATCACCCGCCAATTGCCTCGCACCATAACTCCTCCCTTGTTGTTATTCAGACCGCGGGCTGCACAGCAGCCTTGTCGGCCATTACACGCTGCGCATGCCACGCCGTTGCCTTGATCGAAGACCACACCGGCTTGCCGAAGACGCGCTCAAGATCATCAAGAATGTCTTTAGTCGGCAATTGGGAGCAGGCAATGAACATCGCATCCGCATCCGGCGTCATGGTCTCGTGCGCCAATGCAGTGATCTGCTGCGGCGTGATTGCCGCCAATTCATCGGTGGTCTCCGCCTTGAAGCTCTGCAGGCGGGTCACCGCAATGCCGGATTGCTGAAGATAGTTGCGCAAGCGTTCGTTGACCAGGTCGAGGTACGGCGTCACCACGGCAACACGCCGGGCGCCGATATGTTTGAGAACCGCAATCATGGCGCTCGCCGTCGTCACCACCGGTTTGCCGGTGATGGCGGCGAGTTTGATCTGGATTTCGGCATCCCGCGCCGGCCCGCCGATGAAGCCCGCTGCCGTACAGCCATAAGCGACGATGTCGGTTTGCAGCGGGTCATAGTTTTTCGCCAGTTCCAGCGCCTGTTCCACATAAGCAGGAATTTCCGCGGGACCGAGCAACCCACTGCCGCGCGGAATACGCAGCGTATGGCAGGGCGAATCATCGAGCCATGCGCGCAACTCCGGCTCCATGGTCGTGTTGTTGGCGGGCACCATCAGCCCCAGTTTCAACGGCATTGATCCCTCCCCCAGCTATCAGTTTCGCAATTCATTCTAACCGCTGACACTCCACTTGCTCAGATACCGGCCACATTCAGCGGAATAACTATAACTAATTGTTTTTATTGTATTTTAATTGGCTCCCGTCCCCTGTTGTTTCCCGATCAGACATTGCACCAGCGCCTGTTGCTCCGCACTCAATGTCACGCTTTCATCTTCCTGCGCCCAGTGGCGCTTGAACGCGGCGATGGCTGCGGGCAGGCGCGTCACGTCATAGCCCAGCGCGGCCAGCAAGGCTGCATCATCGGCACCCGCCGTAACCGGGTCGAAAGGCGGATCGCACCACAATCCAAATCCCGCTGCCGCGAGGCGCCGCCACGGAAACAACGCGCTCGGATCAACCTTGCGACCGGGCGCCACATCGCCATGCCCGAGCACGTTCGCCGGCGGAATGCTCCAGCGCGTCGAAAGATCTCCCAGCAACTCGATCAGTACGCTGATCTGAACATCACTGAATGGCTCGCCGCCGTTGTTGTCGAGTTCAATCCCGATCGAAGAAGAATTCAGATCACGGTTGCCCCCCCAGTAAGAATCACCAGCATGCCATGCACGCTTCAGCTCATCGACCAGATAAACGATACGGCCGTCGCGGCCGATCAGGTAATGCGCACTGACCTGCGTAAAGCGGCTGGTCAGTGTCGTGATTGCCTGCTCAGCGCTGTCATTGGTGGTGTGGTGAAGGATCACGTAGTTCGGCCGTCGCTCACCGAAATTGGGCGAAGGATTCACCTCAACCGGCAGCGCGGTGTAACGAGGCAGGGGCGCACACGCAGACAGCAGCATCAACGCTGCCGCCACAAAACGTCTGGCCACCCCCTTTTGCATTGCCCGTCCTCCCCTTGCGCGCACTCTCAAGCGGTTAGACACCGCCATCTTTCTCCCACTGTACCACGCAGTCCGGCAATCGGTTACTCTCGGCAGATGAATGCAGAAATAGCGAAATCAATTTCCCGCGATACCCTCAACGAACTGCCGGTGCAGCGTTACGAAGGCCCCATCCATTTTGTCGACACGCCCGCGCTGCTGCATGCCGCGCGCAACGACATTCTTGCCGAACGCGCGGTAGGCTTCGATACTGAAACACGCCCCGCCTTCAGCAAGGGCGAGAGTTATCTGCCGAGCATTGTCCAGGTCGCCACGGCAACGGCTGTCCACATCTTCCCGCTGCGCTACGCCGACACGCACAGCCTGCTCGCTGAAATGCTTTCCGCCCAAGGTATTGCCAAAATCGGCGTATCACTGGCCTACGACCTGCGCACCCTGAGGCAGGTGTTTGCGTTCCATGAACGCCACATCGTCGATCTCGGTTTCATCGCCAAACGTCACGGCTGCGAACAGACCGGCGTACGCAATCTGGCCGGATTATTCCTTGGCTACCGAGTGCCCAAGGGCGCAAAGACCACCAATTGGGCTGCACCGCGCCTTACCCAGGCGCAGATCGCCTATGCCGCAACCGACGCCTGGGTCTGCAGGGAGCTGTATCTGCGCTTCGAATCCCTGGGCATGACGGCCTGATTGCGACGGACACAAAGAACCGCCAAAATCCACATATGTCTGCCGCACCCCACCCCGCAGAAAATGCCGGCTGCGGATTCAATCGCACCCGACCCTTCACACGCGCAGCAGCGATTCTGTGTTCATTGGTATTGCTGATACTGGTCGGCAGTTGTGCACAAATGCCGTCCACAGGCATCACCACCATCCGGTTTGCCGATGAAAAACAGCCCGACACCAAAGAGCTGCAAAGCGAGACCGTGCAAACCCAGGTGGTCGAACGCCGCCTCGGTGTCGATCAATTCAAGTTGCGCGGCCCCTTTGAGGTCAATACACGCAGCGGCGAGGTGATCCGCCTGTCCGCGAAGGAACGCATCCCTGCCGATTTCTATCTCTCAGCATTGGGGAACAATGCGCCGCTGGTGATCCTGCTCCACGGCTACAGCAACGGCAAGGCTGACCACGCCTATCAGGGCATGCACCTTGCGACCTGGGGCATCAACTGCGTTGTGCTGCAATTGCCGAACCGCGGCTCGTGGATCAGACACGGCAGAACCCTCGCCCGCATCGTCAGCCATATCCAGAAACGCCCTGGGGAATTCGCAAACATCGATACCCGACGCATCATTCTGGTCGGTCATTCCTTTGGCGCCTCTTCGGTGGTTTACGCCCTGGGCCAGGGTGCAAATGTCACCGGTGCGATACTGCTCGATCCGGCATCATTCGGCACCGGACTGCCCGCCGCGCTCGGGCGGGTCAATCGCCCCGTCACCGTCATCGGCGCCGACGAAGAAGTCTTCCCGGCCCGGGGACGTGAACTGTTCTACCGGCATATCCGTGCAAACGTGGGTGAACTGTCGATCCGCAACGCAGGTCATGAAGATGCACAGTTCAGACTCAGTGACGATGGCACCCGCGAAGAGCAACTGGCCTTCGTCAGCGCATTGACGGCCGCCGTCATCAGCCTCAGTTCGACCAGTCAATTCGATTTTGCATGGCAAAGTTATGAGCCGGCGATCAGCAGCGGCCGGTTTTTCGACGTCAAGAGAAAATAATTCCCTTTCAACATCTCACGCACGAATATCGCACGCCCCATCATGCCGATCTCGAACATCCGCCACCCGCTGGCCCTGATTGCAATCGCAGCACTGCTTGCACAACCTGCATTTGCGCAAACCAAAGACAGCACCACGATTGAACTCGAGAAATCCCGCCAGCAAAGCATCTACCACGGCCGAGGCGAACTGCGGCCGGAGGGTTACACCATCGACCGCACGCTTGACACCTACGGCGACGCCCTGGGCCCGACATTTGACCGTGCGCTCGCCAGCCTCGGCCCCCAGGATCGCTGGCTCGACATCGGTGCGGGACGCGGACAGGCGGTGCTCGACTATTTTTCGCTGTCCTACGACAAACTCAACGCAGAAGGCCGGGAACGTCGTGGAAAAAAAGCCAGCGCCGTCGCCATGTCAATCGAAGACCGGCGCACCGAGGACTGGAAGCGCACCGCTGCGCGTCTGGAACCCAAGCAGTTGCAGTACCTGTTCAACAAACGCATGGGTGAATACACCGCCGAAGAACTCGGTCGCTTCCAGCTGGTTTCAGACGTCATCGGCGGCTTTTCCTATACCGACAATCTTCAGCGGTTCACGGAAAAGGTGCTGTCGATCATGTCGATCAACAGCACCTTCCACACCGTCCTGCAGGACGTACGTTCGGAGCAAGGCGGCAACAAGCCGCATTATCCCGACTCACCATTCCTCACGCAAATCCGTGATGCCTCGGGCGCGGATATCGGTGTCTGCGCCTGGCTCAAGCAAATCAGCTGCGTCGAAGTCAGCTGCATGCACAACCCTTCATGGGTGCCACCGATTGAAACCTACCAGGTGCGCAAGATCTGTGAATCGGTAAAGGTACCGAAACTCGATACCATCAGCTATACCGCCGGCACGCCACCGGAGCGCGTGTTCAGGCTGAGCAATCCTTCGCAACAACCGCCGGCCAAGCCCTGATCTTGACGTAACACAAGGACCGCGGCACTGCGACGCGTTACAGTTCCGCCGGCATGAGCAACACCATCGAACACGCACCCCCGCAGCACGGCGACCGCGTCCTCACCGTCTCGCTGGTCATCCTCTGCCAGGTCGTACACGGCATCAGCTTCAGCGCAATGCCCTTGCTGCTGCCGCTGATCCGCGAAGACCTGCAAATATCATTCACGCAAGCCGGCCTGCTGTCGGCCGCAGCAACGTTCAGCTATGCGCTGGGCCAGATCCCGGCGGGTTTCCTGTCCGACCGTTATGGACCGCGCCGGCTGTTTTTCATCGGGCTTCTCGGCTGGTCCGTGTTCTCGGTCTTCCTCGGACTGATCCATGTGTTCTGGCTGGCAGTCATGACTCAACTGCTCGCCGGCGCCTTCCGCGCCCTGCTGTTCGCACCGGGCATGTCGCTGCTGGCCTCATGGTTCCCGGCTGAACGACGCGCCACGGCAATGAGCCTCTACATGCTCGGCGGCTTCGCCGGCACCATCGTGCTGTCGCTCGGCGGACCGCTGCTCAGCGCCGCCTACGGTTGGCGCGCGGCTTTCATGATGATGGCCGCGATCGGCATTGTTGCCGCTTTTATTTACCGGCGTTTCGCCCGCGAAAAACCGCGCAACACAGCCGCACAACAACTCACCGTCGCCGACGTTACCCGCTTGTTCAGTCACCCGATCATGTGGGTGTGCAGCGGCCTGCAGTTCGTGCGTTTTGCCGTCGTCACGGCGTACATGGTCTGGCTGCCGTCACTGCTGGTCGTCGACCGCGGGCTGAGCGTGCAGTACGCCGGCTTCATTGTTGCGATGGCCGCCGCTTTCACCGCACCGTCCAACACGCTGGGCGGTTACGTCTCCGACCGGCTGCGCAACCCGCCGCTGGTCATCGGCGGCGCGCTCGCCGTGCTGGCCTGCACAGCGGCACTGCTGCCGTTCACACACTCATTGCCGCTGCTGTTGCTGCTGATCGCGGTGAACTCGATATTCCTGCAGTTTTATTTCGGGCCGCTGTTTCTGGTGCCGGTGGAGGTACTGGGCCCGCGCATTGCCGGCACAGCCACCGGCTTCAGCAACTTGTTCGCCAATATCGGCGGTTTTCTGACCGCCTGGGCAATGGGCGCAATCAAAGACCAGTCCGGCTCATTCACTGCCGGCTTTATCAGCATCAGCGTGATCTGCATGGTCGGGGTTGCATTAGCCATGGTGCTGGCACGCATGCGCGCACAGGCACTCAGCCACCACACCCACAGCTGAAATCAGGTGTCGGGCTTTTCGCGCGAAGCCCAGTACGCCGCCTTCCGCGGAAATATCCAGCGCACGCCGCCACGCGGATCAGTCGCGTCGCCACGGTATCGGGGGATCAGATGCATGTGTGCATGCATGACCGTCTGTCCGGCGGCAACCCCGTTGTTGAGCCCGATGTTGTAACCATCGGGCGCGTATTCCCGCTCCAGCCCCGCCCTGATGTCACCGAGCAGCGCAAGCATCGCCGCATGCTCCTCCGCCGTACAGTCAAAGAACGACACCACATGCCGGCGCGGGATCACCAGACTGTGCCCCCTGCTCAGCGGCGAACGATCGCGAAACGCCAGCGCCAGCGGATGTTCAGCAACAATCTGCGCGGGCGACAGACTGCAGAATGGACAGGGCTGCGCGGCGCTCATCGGCAGAATGATTCAACCAATCCCGCATGACCAGCGGCATTCCTCACAGGGACTTATTCCTTCGGAATCTTTGCCGCCGTAATCACTTTTCCCCAGCTCGCGATTTCGGTTTTGATCTGCGCAAGGAACTCCTGGGGTGTATTGCCCTCGGGTTCAATACCCAGCACCGTGAGGCGTTCTGCGATGTCCGGCTTGCGTGTCATCGCGGCCAGCTCGCGATGCAAGCGGCTGATGATCGCCGGCGGCGTTCCCTTGGGCGCATGCAGGCCATACCATGACAACACTTCATAACCCGGAACCGTCTCGGCAATCGTCGGCAGATCCGGCGCGGAAGCAATGCGCTTTGTGCCGGTAACCCCCAGCGCGCGCAGCTTGCCGGCCTTGATATGCGGAAACGCCGAGGAATACGCGCTGATCAACATCTGCACCTGACCGGCGATCAAATCAGTCAGTGCGGGACCCGCGCCCTTATAAGCGATATGCACGATATCGATTCCGGCGAGAAACTTGAACTGCTCTCCGGCCAGATGCGCCGTAGACCCGGATCCCGCAGAGGCAAAGTTGATCGACCCGGGTTTGGCTTTCGCCAGTGCGATCAGTTCCTTCACCGATTTTGCCGCTACTGAGGGATGAACCACCAGCGCCAGCTGACTCGAACCGACACGGCTGATCGGAATGATGTCACGGGTCGGGTCATAGGACAGCTTCAGGCGCAGGTTCGGAGCGATCACGATCTCGCCGCCAGCCGACATCAACAGCGTGTAGCCATCCGGCGCCGCCTGCGTCAACAATCCGACAGCCAGCGTGCCGCCGGCACCACCGCGATTGTCGACAATGAACTGCTGACCCAAAGCCTCCGAAAGATGCGGTGCGGTCAATCGCGCCGTCAGATCGCTGGGACCGCCCGGCGGATAACTCACCAGCATGCGCACCGGACGTGTCGGATATTTCATCTCCGCGGCCTGCGCCACGGCAGGCGCCATCAGAGTCAGCGCCGCCAGAAGCACCATTGCCGGCCTGCGCATTGCCAAGTTCATCGTCATGTTCATTCCTAATGCTCCGAGTCGTGGCGGCATGCCCGCCGATGCTGGATATTAGCGCAGACCTCGCCGGATTCCTTGCCTTGCCGTCATCCCGGTCAAACGCAACAAGTCCGGTGATCCCTGCTCACCGCCACTGACAGTCCGGATCGCGGCAACTGCCGGAATGGCCGCTGGAATTTGCGGTAAAGTCAGGAAAACAAAAACGCTCAGCGTCACCATCCCGGAGGAGTTCCATGCATACCTGTCGCCCAACCGCTGGCCGAATCGCCTGCGCGCTTGCTGCTGCCTTGTTGTTCGCCGCACCGGTGCAAGCCCGTGTAACAAAAATTGTCATCGACCAGACCGTATCGCCCGCCTTCTGCAAAAGTGAGGTATGCGCGAGCTACGGTGCCGCAGGCCAGTACGAACAGATCGCCGGACGCGCCTATGGTGAACTCGATCCGAACGATCCGCTGAACAGCCTGATCCAGGACATCCAGCTCGCCAAAGACGCCGACGGCAAGGTGCGCTACATCGCCACCTTTGTCATCACCCGCCCTGTCGACCCCGCTAAATCCAGCGGCATGCTCTGGCACGAAGTGCCCAATCGCGGGCGCCCGGTGCTGCTCTCCACACAGGAACGCGAATTCGGCGACATCGGCCTCGCCACTGCATGGCAGGGCGACAATGCCGGCATGAGCGCCACTCTCGGCACGACCGTACGCCCGACAATGACGACCGGCGGCAACCACTGGCTACAATTGCCCGTAGTCAAGAACTCCGACGGTTCGCCGGTCACCGGCCCGGTGTTCGCGCGCATCATCAACCGCGGCGGCCCTGCAGCACAGCCATTGATCGTACAAACCAACCCGGTGCCTTACATGCCGGCTACACTCGACACGACCCAAGCGAAACTGGTCTCGCGCGACCACGAAACGCTCGACGGCAAGGTCAAAGGCGAAACAACGATCGCAGCGGAGAATTGGAAGTTCTGCGGCGGCGGCACTTTCGACGACCCGGTGCCGCTGACCAAACTCCCTGTGCAAATCTGTCTGAAGGGCGGCTTCAATGTGGCGAAGCTGTATCAGGTGGTCTATACCGCCCGCGATCCGTATCCGCTCGGTATCGGCTTTGCCGCATGGCGCGACCTCGGTGCGTTTTTCAAATATGCAAAACAGGACGACACCGGAACAGCAAATCCTATCGCCGGCAAAATCACCCACAGTATTGCCCGCGGCCGCTCGCAATCCGGCAATTACCTGCGCGGCTGGCTGCACCTCGGCTTCAACCAGGTCGAAGACAAACAGATCGCAACGGCGCGCCAGTTGCACGATGGCATGTGGCCGGTGATCGCCGGACGACGCATCGCACTCAACTTCCGCTGGGCGCAGCCGGACGGCGTACTTGAACTGTACCAGGCCGGAAGCGAAGGCCCGCAGTGGTGGCAACCTTACCCTGACCATGCACGAAAGCTGCCGGCGCGCAGCATCCAGGATCGCTGCATGGCGTCGAAAACCTGCCCGAAAATCATCGAACACTTCGGCGCTGCCGAAATCTGGGCGCTGAAACTGGGACCTGAATGGGTCGGCACCGATCCGAAAGAAGACATTCCCCTGCCCGACAACGTACGCCGCTATTACGTCGCCAGCAGCAGCCATGGCGGTGGGCGCGGCGGCTTTAGTGCAAGTCTTGCCGAATTCCACCAATCCGCAAAACCGGTGCGATGTCCCGGCAACAACTGGGGCAACGGCATATTACCCGCCAATCCGCTGTCGCATGACGAACCATGGCGCGCCATCACTGTGCATTTCCGCAACTGGGTGATGAACAATACGGCACCACCGCCCAGCCGTTATCCGACGCTGCGCGAAGGCCAACTCGTTGCGCCGAACAAAGCCGCCATGGGATTTCCGACGCTGCCCGGCCTGCGCGCCACCGCACCCGAAGCCGACTTGATCAACCCTTTGCTTGATTACGACTGGGGCCCGCAATTCGACCCGAACGATGCATCGGGCATCCCGACCAACGCGCCGCCGAAAATCAGGCAAGTGCTGAAAATGCTGGTGCCAAAAGTGAATGCCGACGGCAACGAAGTCGGTGGTATCCCGGTGCTGCTGCTGGAAGTACCGCTGGGCACTTATCTCGGCTGGAACATCACCGCCGGTGGTGCGCTCCCCTTCCATGAAGGCCAGCTGTGCAATTACGCCGGCGGCATGCTGCCCTTCGCGAAAACAAGGGCTGAGCGTGAAGCCAACAACGATCCGCGTCCCTCGCTTGAAGAGCGCTACGGCAGCCACGCCGGTTTCGTCGAAGCCGTGCGCAAGGCCACTGACAAAGTTAAGGCTGCAGGATTCCTGCTGGAAAAAGACGCCGCGGCGCTGATCAAGGCCGCGGAAGCGAGCAACGTACTAAAGTGAGGTAATTACTCCGGACTGCCGCGCTATTGCGGCGTCGCATCGAGACCGCGGATCATCATGCGCAGGCGCTCGCCGGTAATCAGTTCGATGGCAATACGGTTTTGCTCGACAAAACGGCGCGCCTCGTCGGTAAATGTTCCGGAGGTCACCACAAAAATTCCCGCTGCACCTTCGGCCTCGGCGATCCGGCAAAGGTCGCGGACAACGGCAACACCAACGCGCTGAACGCGCCAGTGTTTGCATTGCACAAGGTACCGGTCCTCGCCAATGCTTGCGACCAGATCAACGCCGCCCTCCGGCAGACGGCCGCTGCGTTGCTCAACGGTGAAACCCTTGCGCCGGAAAAATTCACCGACCAGTTTTTCGAATTCACGCCACGACAGGTGCTGCAGCAGGAAGCGTCCGCGTTCCGAGCCCATGTCGTTGTAATTTTTGTCGTATTTGTAATGCAGCCATGCGGAAAGCACGGCAGCGGCCAGAAACATTGCCGGCAACAGATACTGGCCCGCAGTGGCCAGGCCGCGCAGCACCGGAACCGCCACGATCAGTGAGGACTCGGCCGGTGCCGCCTCGGGCAGCGCATGACTGGCAACGCCGTACATCACCAACCACGACAGCAGCGCAGCGACGACACCCGCCCACCAGGGCAACTGTTCGGCAAGCTCTACAACATCCTCAACCGGATTGCTTCTGCGACGCGACATGTGACTCTCCCCTGACGCGCAATTCTGTGGGGAACTCAGCCGGTACACCAGCGTAATACTGCACACTCAGCGATGTTGCCGGTATCCAGCTCATCCTGCACGTCACGCGCAGCCGGCGCAGAAGCATCAGCCATGGTTATGCCCGACTCCCGCACACGCACGCCTGCCGGGCTTTGCCGGCATCCACCAATTCACATCCGGTGAACCGCATGCAAGCGCTGCGACGCACTGGCGCGCACAGCGAGACAATCCATAACTAATTGTTTTTATTGTATATTTTATGAATTCCGGATTTCCGGCAACTGCGAAGGCTCAGACCCCCACCACTGTCAGGGCGTCACCAGTTCTACCATGACTTCATTGCGCCGGAAAAACGGCAAGGTCCAGGGCGGGTTGTAACGGGCGAGTTGCACAGCACCCCGCGACTTCAAGCCACGCTGCTGGATCCACGCCAGCAATTCATCCGACTTAGCCTGCACCTTCTCCGCACCGGCAAATCCGGAAAACACCAGCACCGCGAAACGCTGGCCCGGCACCGCGCGCAGCTTCACGGCAGGATTCACAGGCTTCGGCAAGGTCGCCAGCGAATACTGGCTCGGCATCACAAAATGGATGCGCCAGCGCGTTGCATTCATCCCCGTAGACTGCGGTTCCGCCAATACCGGAACGGTCATCGCGATTTTTTCCGAAACCGGCTCTGCGGCCACCGGCGCCGTCATCGCAATTTTTTCATTCTTGTTGTCGCCAGGCTTGCCGCCAGCCGCAAGATTGTTGCCGAAAATATAATCGGCGATCAGCCGGAAGCCGGCATTCGATGCCGCATCCAGATCGCCTTCAACAAAAGTCTCGGCAACAATAAAAGCACGGTATTGGCGGATCTCGTACGGCTCGGCCTTCTCGATCAGTTCAAACGCCGGTTCTTCGATAGCCATGGCTGCTCCGCTGTTGAATGTCACTACACAAGCCGAGAGCACTGCGAGCCCCCGGACCCATACGGAACCGTCATGAAAGATCGTCATCAATTCGCCTTCGCGCCGGATGCTGCAACCACCCGGGTCCATTTTTCGATATCACGTTTGATTACCGCAGTAAATTCATCAGGTGTACCACCGATGACATCACCGCCCTCAGCCGCAATGCGTTTCTTCATCTCGGCACTGCGCAGCCCCTTGACCAGTTCGACGTTGAGCCGCGCGATGATGTCTCCCGGGGTACCTGCAGGCGCGAGCAGGCCATACCACGTGCCCGCGTCGTAGCCGTGCAGGCCGGCTTCAGCGATGGTCGGGATGTCGGGCACCGCCGAAGAACGGGTCGCGGTGCTGACGCCCAGCGCCTTCAGCTTTCCGCTGCGCACATGCGGCAGCGCTGGAGGCAAGTTGAGAATCGCCAGCGAAATTTCACCGGTCATCACGCCGATCACTGCCGCCGGCGCCCCCTTGAACGGCACATGCACCATATTCACTTTCGCGAGGACGCGGAAAAGCTCGCCCGAGAGATGTGCGGTGCTGCCGTTGCCGCCTGAACCGAAGGTCAGCTCGCCCGGCTTCGCCTCGGCCAGTGCCACCAGATCCTTCACCGATTTGACAGGCAGCGACGGATGCACGATCAGAATGTTCGGCGCCGTCGATACCAGCGAAACCGGTGAGAAGTCCTTCACCGCGTCATAAGGCAGTTTCGGATACAGCGCGCTGTTCACCGAGTGCGAGCCGGCGCTGCCCATGATCAACGTATAGCCATCGGGCGGTGATTTGGCCACGATCTCGGCGCCAAGACTGCCCCCGGCGCCGGGACGCGGATCCGTCACCACGGGTTTACCCAGCGATTCGGTCAGTTTCTGCGCCACTACGCGCGCAATCAGATCCGGGCCGCTGCCCGGGGCCGATGGCACGACCATGCGGATCGGCTTGGTCGGATAGGGCTGTGCGCAAACTGGCGCAGCGAAAACCAGCGCAGCCAGAATTCCCCCGCGCCATTCCTGGCGATCTTTCATGCCGTTAATCCTTTCATCCTGTTCATCCTATCCGTCCGGTCCATCCTGTTAATTCAACCAAGCCGGATGATCACAGCTCAACCCAGACGCTCATCCAGATTGGCATTTGCCGGCAACCGGCGATAAGGATGCGCGCGCAGCACCGCATCATCCAGTTCAATGCCGATTCCAGGTACATCGGGCAACTCAAAGCAACCGTTCACCAGCTTCGGTTTGTATCCACCTGCCACGTCATAAAACAGCGGGCTCTCCGCCAGTTGATGCTCCAGCACCAGAAACGCCGGCGCCACCGCGCAGATCTGCATGCTCGCCAGATTGCACACCGGCCCCGTCGGGTTATGCGGTGCAAAATGCACACCGCGCTCCGCACAACGTGCCGCTATTCGCAGCATCTCGCCGTAACCGCCGGCGTATTTGACGTCCGGCATCACGACATCGAGCAAACCGTCATCGACAAACGGCGAAAATCCGCCCAGGCCGATCTGCCGTTCCGCACCCGCCAGTTTCATATCACCCGCCCGTGCGCCGGCGTGAATCCGCTGCAACATCGCAAAGCTATCCGGATTCTCCGAAACCGGACATTCGATCCAGTACAGACGAACCGACCCCAACTCGTGTAGCAAACGCTGAGCGCCGCGCTCATCAAAGCGCCAATGGCAATCCACCATGATGTCGATATCGGGGCCCACGGCTTCACGTATCGCGCGCACGCGCGCAATTCCCGCCTGCGTGCGCCGCAGTTTTTCCGGCTCGTTGCTGTCACCCCAGTACACCCCGTCAAAAGGCGCAATCTTCAAGGCACCGTAGCCCTGCTCGACCGCATGGCGCGCGGCACGTGCAATGCCTTCCGGCGAACGGTCCCGCGCACCGCGATTGATATTGGCGTAGACACGTACCGCTTTGCGCGCTTTGACACCGTCCGCACCGATTAGTTGATTCACCGGAACACCGGCCGCCTTCGCCCGCAGATCGGTTACCGCCTGCTCGGTTGCGCTGATGATGGAACTAGCAATCAGGCCGCCGGGCGAATGCGCATATACCTTCAACTGCGGCAGCAACTCCTCAACCGTACTGCCGATCCAGTCCTGGCGCACATCTTCCGTAAATGCCACCTGCGCAGGCTCGTAACCATTGAGCGAGGCCTCACCAATACCGGTGAGGCCGTTCTCCGCGGTCACACGGACAAAAAACCAGTTGGTTTTTTCAGAAACATTGAATACCAGCGGTTCAATCGCCGCAATTCTCATACCCACCCCTGTTTCCACACCGCGTCATCCAGCAATTCACGCCAATGGATACGACGCACCTTTTTGGAGTAAACCGCCTCGATCTCAACCCACTGCACCGGGGTTTCCGGCGGCTCCGGTTCAACCACCTTGGTTACCAGAAAATGTTTTTGCCGCGCGACAGGTTTCACTGCTGTCCATTTTGACAACAGGAGTTTTTTCGGATGCAGAACCGTCATGCCCGAACGAATGGCGGCACGCCGATCAACCACAGATGCAGGCCCGCCACAAACACCCCCCAGAGAATCAGGCCACCGAGCAGGGTCAATCCCGTGCCCAGCATGCCGCCCGCGGGATAGACCGTTCCCAGCCTGCGGTCACGTTTGCGCGCAGCGATGAAGTCCACCACCGCCCACGCCAGGAATGCGCCAAACAACACCACGTCCGACAAGCGGCCGTTGGCCAGCAGATGGGAAAAGGCCCAGACCTTCACGCCGATGATCATCGGATGACCCAGCCTGGCCTTGATGTGATTGCGCGGCACGTAGGCTGCCGCCAGCAGCACCAGCGAGACCAGCATCAGCAGGCCGGCGATGTGACGGGTGAAAACGGGCGGATCGTAAAGAACCACCCCCATTTGCCGCGCCTCGCCGTAGCCCCAGACCAGCAGCACAAAACCCGCGATCGACAACAGCGAATAAACGCCTTTCCATGGGTTCTCACCCATGCGCGCAATTGTGCGCGTGCGCCAGTCGTCTGCCACGATGCGCACCGAATGCACACCCAGAAAAATGATCAGTCCCGCAATCAGGTAAATCATGGTCACCCCCGGAAAATGTGGCTCATTAAATCACGACTCAGTGAACGCGGCGCCCGCACCCTGTTCGCAGACCCGCGGCAGCAGGGTACGATAAACGCCACCCCATCACGAACGGGCAGCCGGCTCCGGTCATGCGGCCCCGATCAACGGAGATCGTCCATGAACCAGCCCACCCCGCAGTTCGACCCGATTGCCGACGCACGCGGACAATTCCCCGGTACCGAGCGCTGGACTTATTTTGATGTCGGCGGGCGTGGGCTGCTGTCGAAGGAGGTCCGCGCCGCCATCGACGCCCAGCTCGATGACCACATGTTCAACGGCGGCAACAAGGACTTCATGTTCCAGCGCACGCGCGAAACGCGCGAACTGTTCGCCAGACTGATCCACGCCGCGCCGGAAGACATCGCCTATACCAAGAACATTTCAGACGGCCTCAACATGGTGGCGGCCGCCTTTGACTGGAAACCCGGCGACAATGTCATTGTCTGCGCCGATCTCGAACACCCGAACAACCTCTACCCCTGGCTGAACCAGCAGCGGCGCGGCCTCAGCGTCAATCTGGTCAAACATCGCGACGGACACATGCCGGTCGACGAGATGATCGCCGCGATCGACGACAAGACCCGCGTACTCACCGCCTCGACCGTCACTTTCTCACCGGGATTCCGCACCGATATCGACCGGCTCGGCCGCGCCTGCCGTGAACGCGGCGTGCTCTTCCTCGTGGATGCAGCGCAGTCCGCCGGCATTGTCGACATTGACGTTGTCCAATCGCAGGTCGATGCGCTGTCCGTGTCCACCCAGAAAGGCCTGCTCGGTCTTTACGGCATGGGATTCCTCTATCTGCGCCGCGAATGGGCCGAACGCATGCATCCTGCCTACCTCGCGCGCTTCGGCGTCGATCTTGGCGACGCCCACGAGTCCGAGGGCGGCGGCACGCAATACGCGCTGCTGCCCGGCGCGCACCGTTTCGACCTCGGCAATTACAACTACGTCGCGATTGTCGCAGCCCACGCATCGCTCAATCACCTGCTGCGCCTGGGCGTACACAATATCGAAGCGCACACCACACGACTCGGACACGCGTTATCGCGGGGGCTTCTTGAAATCGGACTGCCGGTATGCGGCGGCAATCCCGGCCCGCATATCGTTCACACCGTGACGGTCGGCGATTTCGGCTCCGGCAGCGATAAATACACCAGCAACGAAACCATCAATGGACTCTATCAGCACCTCGTCGAGAACAAGGTCAAGCTGTCGATGCGCCGCGGCGTCTTGCGGTTTTCTTTGCACGTGTACAACAACCTTGCCGACGTCGAACGGGTCCTCGACCTCAGCCGCAGCTTCCTGAAACGCAAATGATTTAGTGCGCCCTCAGAGGGATGCAGCGGGCAGCGACAGGCCCGCTGCAATTTCCGCCGCATCAACCGCTTTGCCTGAACCGTCCCATACCCGCGACGGAATGCAGATCTGCCCTTCAAAGAGTTTGCGGCAGGTACGCAGCAGGCTCGCCTCATCCACCGTCACGCCATCAGGCGACTCGCGCAGCCTGACCTGAACGTCGATGACGCCGCCCGGATGCTCAATGCTGACCCGGTCCGCATCGGCAACCGGGCCCTTCGCATAGCGGTTTGCGACCGTGCCCTCGATCCGGCTCGCCACCGACAGCGCCATCGAACCGGTTACCGAATAAGTCGCATGGCAGTTAAAGGGCACAAAGTCGCGCGATGCAATGGTGCCTGTGCCTGCAGGAGAGGCCACCAGCACCGGTTTGGGCACGACAAGCGCACTGCAATCGCCCAGCCCCATGCGCTGACCTGCCTCCACCCGCATGCGATCCAGGCGCTGGATCAGCGCGCCGTCCGCATCCAGCTCAGCTTTCGACTCATGCCCCGTGCGGGCCACCGCTTCAGCGGGCACGATGATCATCGGCACTGCGACGTCGATACAGGTGACCTCAATGCCGTCGATGACCTCGGTCTTGTGACCGGTCGGAAACAGCTTGCCGGTCTTGCTGCCCACTGAACCCGCGAAATTCTGCCGCACCGGCGCAGCCGTCCCCGGGACGCCGTCGATGGACGCATCACCGTCATAGGTGATGCCGCCGTCCGGCGTCTGCAGAACGACCTCAATCACGCTATCAGTGTTGATGTTGTAAAT
>CAMAYE010000026.1 GCA_945862135.1 Bordetella parapertussis | reverse complement strand
CGCCCCAGCCGTCGGACAGGTTCAGGCCCGGCGGGGTCTCGATCTTGATCACGTCGGCGCCCCAGTCGGCGAGCTGACGTACTGCCGTTGGGCCGGAACGCACACGCGTCAGGTCGATCACACGGAAGCGGGCCAGCGGGCCCTTGCGCTGAGTTGTTGCTGTCATGGTCTGGTCTCTCTCGAACGGAATTGGAAGTTGCTGATTTCGGTTGATTTTCTGCTGATTCATCCGGCCATATCAGCGCCGGAGGCGGCGCCAGCCGAAACAACTGCGAGTTTCGCACAAAATCGGGGGGCTTCGGCGGCGAATCCACAGCCTGATATAGAATCTGGCGATGAACGCCCCGGTGCAGACCATCCCCGTCGACTTCGAGCGCCAGCACGCCGTCTGTGCGGCATTGCGCGCCTTCATGCCCGAACACAGCGTGTTGTTCGAACGCGAGGACGTCACGCCCTATGAATGTGATGGTCTTTCCGCCTATCGCCAGGTGCCGATGGTGGTCGCACTTCCGGAAAACGAAGAGCAGGTTTGCGCCATTCTCGAAACCTGTTCCGGCCTCGGTGTGCCAGTCACCGCACGTGGTGCCGGCACCGGACTCTCTGGCGGCGCGCTGCCGCTGGGCAATGGCGTGCTGCTGTCGTTGGCCAAGCTGATGAAAATCCTGGCCGTCGATCCGCTGGCGCGCACTGCGCGAGTACAGCCCGGCGTGCGCAATCTTTCGATTTCCGAAGCCGCTGCACCCTACGGTCTTTATTACGCACCGGACCCTTCGAGTCAGATCGCCTGTTCGATTGGCGGCAACGTTGCTGAGAATTCCGGCGGCGTGCATTGCCTGAAATACGGCCTGACTGTGCACAACATCCTCAAGCTACGCGTCGCCACCATCGACGGCGAGATCATTGAACTCGGCGGCGGCGGACTCGATGCCGCGGGTTACGACCTGATGGCATTGATGACCGGCTCCGAAGGTCTGCTCGGCGTCGTCACTGAAATCACCGTCAAGCTGCTGCCGCGGCCGGAATGTGCGCAAGTGGTGCTGGCCGCATTCGACGATGTCGGCACCGCGGGCCAGGCTGTCGCCAACGTCATCGCCGCGGGCATCATTCCCGCCGGCATGGAAATGATGGACCAGCCGGCGCTGCTCGCCGTGGAACCCTTCGTCAACGCCGGTTACCCGACCGATGCCGCCGGCATCCTGCTTTGCGAATCCGACGGCACGCACGAAGAGGTCGCCGACGAAATCAGCCGCATTGAACGCATCATGGAAGACAGCGGTGCGCACTTGGTGCGTGTGTCGCGCGACGAAGCCGAACGCCTGCGCTTTTGGGCCGGGCGCAAGGCCGCTTTCCCTGCCGTGGGCCGGCTGTCGCCGGATTATTACTGCATGGACGGCACCATCCCGCGCAAACGCCTCGCTGAAGTGCTGCGCGGTATCACCGGGATGGAAAAGAAATACGGGCTGCGTTGCGCCAACGTATTCCACGCCGGGGACGGCAACCTGCATCCGCTGATCCTCTATGATGCCAACGATGCCGTACAGCTGAAAAACGCCGAGGACTTCGGCACTGAAATCCTCAAGCTGTGCATCGATGTCGGCGGCACCATCACCGGCGAACACGGCGTCGGCGTTGAAAAAATAGATTCAATGTGCGTGCAGTTCAAGAGTGCCGAACTCGAAACTTTCCACGCGCTGAAACATGCCTTCGACGAACACGGCCTGCTCAACCCGGGCAAGGCGGTGCCGACGCTGCATCGCTGCGCCGAGTTCGGTCGCATGCATGTGCATTCCGGGCAGGAAAAGTTTCCGGAACTTCCCCGGTTCTAGGCATGACCGACCCGATCCAAGCCCTCGCGGAATCCATACGCGCCGCTGCCGACGCGAAACGTCCGTTGCAGATTCGCGGCGGCGGCAGTAAAGCCTTTTATGGCAACGCGACGAGCGGCGATGATCTGGACGTCAGCGGCTATCGCGGCATCATCGAATATGAACCGACCGAGCTGGTAATCACCGCACGCGCCGGCACACCGCTGGCGGAAATCGAAACAGTCATGCGTGAACAAGGCCAGATGCTCGGCTTCGAACCGCCGTATTTTGGCGGCAATCCCACGCTGGGCGGCTGCATCGCCGCGGGACTGTCGGGACCGCGCCGCCCCTATGCCGGTTCTGCACGCGACTTCGTGCTGGGTCTGCGCATGCTCGACGGCCGAGGCACCGATCTGCGCTTCGGCGGCCAGGTGATGAAAAATGTCGCGGGTTATGACGTGTCGCGACTGATCACCGGATCGCTGGGCACGCTGGGCGTGATTCTTGAATTGTCACTCAAAGCGCTGCCGCTGCCTCCGTCTGAAATGACGCTGTGCCGCGAGCAGACACAGGCGGAAGCGCTGACACTGATGAATGAATGGGCCGGCAAGCCGCTGCCGATCACCGCGACCTGCCATGTGGATGGCCGACTGTATATGCGACTGGCCGGCGCCACGCCTGCCGTCCATTCCGCTGCAGCAAAACTCGGCGGTGAAACCGTTACCGACGGCGCTGCGTTCTGGCAAAGCATCCGCAACCAGAGCCATGCGTTTTTTAAAGGTGATCAACCGCTGTGGCGGATTTCGCTGTCATCAACCACCAGTGAACTGCAACTGCCGGGTGCGCAACTGATTGAATGGGGCGGTGCATTGCGCTGGCTTCGCAGTGACAGCGACGCCATGAGCGTGCGTAAAACGGCGCGCAGCGGCGACGGTCACGCCACCCGTTTCCGCGGAGGCGATGTGCGAACGGGCGCTTTCCATCCGCTGACGTCGGCAATGCTGAAACTGCATAAACGCGTAAAGCAGGCGATGGACCCGGCAGGCATCCTCAATCCAGGTCGCATGTATCCGGAGTTATAAAAGTCAAAAACATGAAGATTTTCTCTGTGTCCTCTGTGAACTCTGTGGCTAAAAGGTTTTAAGGTTTATCCGTGCAAACCAATCTCGCCGACTTCATCAAGGACACGCCGCAGGGCCGCGAAGCCGAAGCCATCCTGCGCAAATGCGTGCACTGCGGTTTCTGCACAGCAACCTGCCCAACCTATCAGCTGCTGGGCGATGAACTCGACGGACCGCGCGGCCGCATCTATCTGATGAAGCAGGTGCTGGAAGGCGAGCCGGCCACCGCGAAAACGCAATTGCATCTCGACCGCTGCCTGACCTGCCGCTCCTGCGAAACCACATGCCCTTCCGGCGTTCAGTACAGCCGCCTGCTCGACATTGGCCGCGAGGTGGTTGCAAAACAGGTGCCGCGCAGCGGCTTTGCGCAACTGCAGCGCAAGGGACTGGCCGCCGTGTTGCCGCGGCCTTCACTATTTAACCTGCTTCTTGCCGCGGGCCGCATCGCGCGTAACATGCTGCCGAAAGTACTCGACGACATCGTGCCGGAAACTCCAGTGCGGGCGCGTCCCTGGCCCATCGGGGGTCATGCACGACGCATGCTGGTACTCGAAGGCTGCGTACAACCCGCCTTATCGCCGGCCACCAACGCTGCTGCAGCACGTGTGCTGGATCGCCTGGGTATTTCACTGGTGCGCGCACCAAACGCCGGCTGCTGCGGCGCAGTGACTTTCCATCTCGATGAGCAGGCACAGGCGCTGGACGCCATGCGCCGGAACATCGATGCGTGGTGGCCGCATATCGAACAGGGCGCGGAAGCCATCGTCTTTACCGCCAGCGGCTGCGGCACGATGATCACCGACTATGGCCATGCGCTCGCGCAGGATCAGGGTTATGCCGAACGTGCAAAACGCATCTCGGCACTGGCCTGCGATCTGAGTGCTGTCATCGAAAAACAAAAAGATCAATTAATTCAATTACTTAAAGTCAACCCACCGCGCGAAAAATTCGTCTTCCATCCGCCCTGCTCACTGCAGCATGGCCTGAAACTGAAAGGCCGCGTCGAGACACTGCTCGCTGAGATGGGTTTTGATCTCGCGCCACTCGCCGACGCCCATCTGTGCTGCGGTTCGGCCGGGACCTATTCCATCCTGCAACCGGAAATTTCCGCACAACTCAAAGCCAACAAGGTGCGCGCCCTCACGGCGCATGCACCGGCACAGATTCTCACCGCGAACATCGGCTGCCAGACGCATCTGCAAGGTGCGACCAATGTGCCGGTGCGGCACTGGATCGAAGCGGTGGATGATCTGCTTTCAGCCTGATACCGCAACAATCATTTCATCATGATCACCGGCCCTGCGATGCAGGGTCTTGTACTTTTTGTGACAAGGGCGTACTCTCCGCGGCGAAGGTGGAGCGTACGCCCCGAAGATAATAGCCACTGAACGGCACGATTGTGCTTGTACTTTTTATGACAGGGGCGTACTCTCCGCTGCAATTCAACCCGCAGAGGAGTGCGCAATGGCTGCTGTCGCGACCGTCACCGCTTACGATCTTGCAGTCACCGCGCCGGCCGCACGTCGCACCCGCTCCGCGCCACCGCCGCGCCGCATCAATGGCGTCCCGGTCTATGAGCAGGAGTTCTGGACCAGCAAACAGCGCCAGGCCAATCCGCTGCATGAAGTCTCGTATCGCGGCTGCTTCAAGCCGCAGCTGCCTGCCTACTTCATCGACCGCCTGAGCAAACCCGGCGATTTCATCTATGACCCGTTCAGCGGCCGCGGCACCACGGCTGTCGAAGCGGCGCTGATGGGTCGCAACGTGATTGCCAATGACATCAATCCTCTGTCGGCCATGCTGACGCTGCCGCGCCTCGAAGCGCCACTGATCGCCAACATCGACGTACGATTGCGCGCGATCAAGGTCAGCGCAAAACAGAAGAATGACATCGACCTGTCGATGTTCTATCACCCGGATACCGAGCGTGAACTGCTGAACCTGCGCGCCTACCTCGCAGATCGACGCGACAGCGGCAAGGAAGATGATGCCGACCGCTGGATCCGTATGGTTGCGACCAATCGCCTGACCGGTCATTCGCCGGGATTCTTCTCGGCTTATACGCTGCCGCCCAATCAGGCGGTGTCGCCGGAAAGCCAGATCCGCATCAACGAAAAAACCGGCAAGTCGCCGGAATACCGTGATGTGCGTGCACTGATCCTTCGCAAGTCGATGCAATTGCAAAGCGATATCAACGCTGCAGCACGCTGGCGTCTCCAGCAGGCCGCATCCAAAGCCCTGTTCCTCGAAGGACCTGCGGGGCAGACTTCAGATATTCCGGACAACAGTGTGCAGCTCACCGTCACTTCGCCGCCCTTCCTCAATGTCGTGCAATACGCCAAGGACAACTGGCTCCGGTGCTGGTTCAACAGCCTGGATGCCGAAGCCATCGGCGCCGGCATCACCATGGCCACCAGCGTCAATGAGTGGTCGGCAGTGATGCTGGAGGTGTTATGCGAGCTCCATCGCATCACGCGCCCCAAAGGCTGGGTGGCATTCGAAGTCGGTGAAGTGCAGCGCGGGTCGGTCAACCTTGATGAAGCCGTGGTGCCGCTGGGCGCCGAAGCCGGCTTCCGCTGCGAAGCCATCCTGATCAACACCCAGAAATTCACAAAGACATCGAATATCTGGGGCATCGGCAACAACGAACGCGGCACCAACAGCAATCGCATCGTGATGTTGCAAAAGCCGGCTTAGTGCCGGGCAACACTCCTGCTCGCGGAATCACCGCCACAGTCCGCGCGCTGCCGTTGCTGCTTGTAATGCTGGTGCAGTCACCGTGCGCCGCGGTGCTGGAAGGCCGCGTGATTCACGTTGCCGACGGCGACACGTTGACCATTCTTGATGACCAGCAGCAGTCCCACAAAATCCGGCTGGCCGGTATCGATGCACCCGAGCGTGGCCAGCCTTTCGGGCGCAAGGCCACCGAGGCGCTTGCTGCACTTACCAAGAATCAGCAGGTCACCATCGACGGCGGCAAAACCGATCGATATCAACGTCGCATCGGTATCGTCAAAGTAGCGACAGCGGGATGCATCATATCCTGCGCCACCGGCACTGATGTCGGCCTGGCACTGGTTGTTGCCGGCCTTGCCTGGCACTACCGCGCCTACGAACGCGAACAAAGCGGCAGCGACCGCGAACAGTATCGTGAGGCGGAGAACGGCGCCCGCTCACGCCGGGATGGGCTATGGACCGACGCCGCACCGATGCCGCCATGGGACTGGCGCCGAGTGCGGCGCGAAGGCAACGCTGCACGTCACTGACTGCAGCGAAAAAAAAAGCAATCGGTTACGAAGTGCTGTTGCGGGGCGATTACGGCCCGCATTGTCGCGGATCAGTCGCCCCGCACATTTCAATCGACCTTGATGCCCGCCGCTTTCACCACCTGGGTGTATTTGGCGATTTCGGTCTTGATCAGCGCACCGAACTCTTCAGGCGTTCCACCCGCAGGCTCCAGCCCCTGCGCCGCGAGCGCTTCGGTCATTCCCGGCAACTTCAGTGACGCAATGATGTCTTGATTGAGTTTTTTCACCAGTGGCGCCGGCGTTTTTGCTGGAGCCAACACCCCCTGCCAGTTCGACACGTTGAAGCCCTTCACACCGGATTCGGCAATGGTCGGCACATCCGGCGCCGCAGCGGCGCGCTTTGCCGTGGTCACGGCAATCGCCCGCAGCTTGCCCTGCTTCACTTGAGGCAATACAGGAGGCATGGTGCTGAAAATCAGTTGCACGCGACCACTGACCAGATCGGCCATCGCCGGCCCGGTTCCCTTGTAAGGAACATGCAGAAGGTCCGTACCGGTAGAGAACTTGAACATTTCACCCGCCATGTGCAGTGATGATCCGGTTCCGGCCGACGCATAGTTGAGTTTGCCCGGGCTGGCCTTGGCCTGATTGATCAGGTCCTGCACCGTTTTCACCGGAACCGACGGATGAACAGCCAGCATGAACGAAGAAGTCGCGACCAAAGCCGCCGGTGCGAAATCACGCACCGGGTTGTACGGCAGATCAGCCTTCAGCGCCGGGTTCTGCGCCAGATTGCCGACACTACCCAGAAACAGCGTGTAGCCGTCGGGACTGGCCTGCGTTGCGATGGTTGCGCCCAATGCGCCGCCTGCACCGCCGCGATTGTCGACCACCACTTGCTGGCCGGTGACTTCGGACAGTCGCTGGCCCAGCGTTCGCGCCAGGATGTCATTGCCGCCGCCCGGCGGAAACGGCACCACCATGCGCAGCGCCTTGCTGGGATAAGCACCCGCACCCTGCGCCATCGCAACGGGGGTGACAAACACAGCCAAGACGGCGATGCCGATAATTGATGATTTCACGAAGTTCTCCTCGAATTGAACCGGCGCTCTGTCGCGGCGCCGCGGCACGCATTGTAGGTTCGCGGCCAGAGCGGGGGCAAGCACAACGCCGTTAGAGGTTGAAGAACATCAGGTCCTCACCCCAAACCACCTGACCGGCGTAGGTTTCGCTGATTTCGGCAAGCAGACGCTCCGGCATGCCGTTGGAATCGATCCACGGACCATGATGCGTGGTGACCATGGTTTTGACGCCGGCATCACGCGCCAGCGCCGCAGCAAAACGCGGCCCCGCAAGACCACCGGGGTGACGCGCCTCAAACGCGAAGGCATTGAGGTAATGCACCAGCAGGTCTGCTCCGGTCGCCAATTCGCGCAAAGCCGCAGGCGCACCACCGGGCAAGGCAAGATTGACATCACTGGTATACACAAACGACTTGCCGCCCGCCTCAACGCGATAGGCAAAGCTGTCGAGGTACGGCTGGAAATGCGGAACCTCACAGCGCAGGATGCGCCACCCGGAAAAATCCACCATTCCCGCTCCGGTCAGTTCGGTCACGCGTGTATCAGGCCAGGGTCGCGGCGGCGTACCGCCACGTTCTTTATAAGCACCAATACTCAGCGGATGCTGCGTGCGTGACACCAGATCCCGGCTGAAGGCCCCTTGCGGACCGAATACCCGGTCGATGAATTCCTGAGTACCCGGCGGCCCGAAGATGTGCAACGGCGGAGTACTGTCGCCGCTGGCATCCCAGCGATGGTGAAACAGGCGGATCACATCGGCGCAATGATCAAAATGCAAATGACTCAGAAAAACGTGCGTCACATCCGTCGGGCGCTTCCCAGCCTGCATCAGCCTCTGAAAAGCGCCAGGACCGTGATCGATCAGGATGACATCGGCACCGATCTCGACCAGATAACTCGATGACGCGCGCTTCAGTGTCGGCAGCGGACTGCCGGTACCGAGCAGCGTGACTTTCATCGTGCTCATGCCGCTGCTGCGCGGGCAATCGCCCCGGCGTCGGGCAGTGATTCCACAGCCCAGCACAGACGAATCACTTCGTCAGCCTGCTTTTTGCTGAGGATACCGTCAGCCAGACCGCGGAATTTGGCCTCAAGATCCGCATCACTCATCGGCCGCTCCAACGTGCCCAGCGCATGTTCAACATGACGCTCCAGATTGCGGCCGTCCTTGAGCTGGATGGTGATGCGTGACTGCACACGGCCGATGCTTTCATCCCGCTCGATGCGCACGCGCTTGCGCAGCGCCACCGTGACCGGATCGAGAACACTTTCGTCGCTAAACTGCGCCTCACCTGCCATGCCGGTATGCAAGGCCACCGCCGCGGCATGGAACACACTGAACTTGCCTTCAAGCCCGGTCTGCGGATTTTCCTTGGCTGTCAGTTCAAATACGATGGGGCTGACCTTCAGATTAACGCTCTCGATCATCTCCGGCACAAGTTTGTATTCGTTGCGCAGCTGGATGCAGCCGTCAATCGTGCCCTGTACCACAAGACCGCAGGCAAAGGGTTTGTACATATTGGAGGACAGCTCCCAGCGTTTACCCCACTCCGCCGTGATCACCGCGGGATCAAATTTGGTGGACATCACATGCGCAAAACCGCGCTTGGCCTCGATGGCCTGTTCCGAACTGTTGAAATTCTTCGAGGCCAGCATTGCCGCCATCAGGCCGTTCTGCGCCGCACGCCCCGGGTGCAGGCTTTTGCACATCGAACCGAACATTTCACGCAGACCGGACGATTGCGTTGCCGCAATACCCAGCGACCAGGCCATCTGCTGCTCATTGAGTCCCAGCAGCTTGCCACTCGCTGCAGCCGCACCAAACACCCCGGCGGTGCCGGTGATGTGCCAGCCGATCATGTAATGCTCGGGAAACACCGACAGGCCGACGCGGCATTCGGCCTCGACACCCACCACAAACGCATGCACGAGGTCAGCGCCGCTGATACCTTTCCACTCCGCCAGCGCCAGCAAGGCCGGATATACCGGCGCACTGGGATGAATCGCCCGCGCGTGGGTGTCATCAAAATCAAAGACATGTGAACTGACACCGTTGACCAGCGCCGCATGTAGACAATCGCTGCGTTCACGACGACCGAGAATTTGTGCCTGCGGCTGACCGGCAAACGGCAACACAGCCGCCAGCATGTTGTTGATGGTTTCGTGGCGGGATGCGCCGATCGCGCAGCCGCACCAGTTCAGCAATGCACGCGCCGCTTCATGCCGGACGTCGGCCGGAATCTCTTCGCGCCGTGATTGCACGATGTAACGTGCGAGGGTTTTTGTGACTTCCATGGTGGTCGTTGCCAAGAACTAATCGGCTTTGACGCCGGAGGCCTTCAGCACCTTTGCCCACTTGTCGGATTCCGACTTGATATAGGCCGCAAACTGTTCCGGCGTATTTCCGATTGTCGTCGCCCCCTGTCCCGCCAACTGCTTCTGCACGTCTGGCTGACGCACGGCCTTCACCACATCGCCATGCAGACGGTTGATGACATCGCGCGGCGTACCGGTGGGTACCAGCAGTCCGAACCAGGTACCGGCCTCGAATCCCGGAAAACCGGATTCGATCATGGTCGGAATGTCCTGCGCCACCGCCTGGCGCTGCAGACTAGTCACCGCCAGCGCGCGCAACCGGCCGCTGCGCACCTGCTCGATCACCGACAGCATGTTGCCGAAAAAAACCTGGACATTTCCGCCGAGCAGATCGGTTGTCGCGGGCGCACTGCCTTTGTAGGCGATATGCACCATATTGATCTTGGCCTGCTGCTTGAAAAATTCCGCGGCAAGATGCGGGAGCGTGCCGTTGCCGGTGGAGGCGTAATTGATTTCACCTGGCTTGGCCTTTGCCAGCGCGATCAGATCTTTGACAGACTTGACCGGCATCGACGGATGAACAACCAGTACGCTCGGTACGCTGGCCACCTGCGACACCGGAACAAAATCGCGCTCTACCGAATACGGCGCCTTTTTGTTCAGATGCGGTATCACTGTAAGAATGCCGGCGGTCGCCATGAATACCGTGTAACCGTCAGGAGCAGCCTTGGCCGCAACTTCAGCGCCGAGGATGCCGCCTGCGCCAGCTCGATTATCAACGATCAACTGCTGACCGAGCGCTTCCGCCAGTCGCCCGCTGACTGCACGGGTGACGATATCGACGCCTGCCCCGGGCGGAAACGGCACGATGATCCGGACTGCCTTGGTGGGATAACCCTGCGCACCAGCGAGATTTGCGGCAAGTGCAAAAAACAACAGCGATAACAAACGAGGCAGCAACAACATGGGGGCGTCCTTGAATCGAAAGCGGCGGCCGGCTGCGCCGCGGGTTAAGGGAAAAAGCTAATACACCAGACCTGCTGCGGCATCGCGTGGCAGGTCCTTTTCGGCTTCGCCGAGCTGCTCGTAGAACGACTCGATATAGGCCTTGAAAGTTGAGTCGTGGCGCTGCATTTCGATTTCACCAAAATCGACCTGCGGCCGCGGCTGCAGGTCAAAATGATTGTAGTCATCCTTGCCACGCACCAGGCTGGCGGGCATGCGACGTTTTCCGATGTAGCGAGTGCGCGTGGGGATATAACTGAGCGCAATTCCGATGCGCCGTTCATTGGATCGGTTGGGTTGGGATTGATGCACAACACAGGTGTGGTGCAAGGAGAACTGGCCGGGCTTGAGAATCGCGCTATCAATCTCCGACTGATCAAACCACTCGACGATGATCTGCCCTGCGGTATTGACGCTGTTCTTGATCAGTCCGCTTTTCTGCTGCAGCTGGCCGCGGATATGACTGCCGACGGCAAATTCCACCGGACCGGCTTCTGCGGTGACGTTGCACAGCGCGACCCAGGCAGTGACATGATCGAAGGGTCGCAAACCGAAATAGGTGGAGTCCTGATGCCAAGCGGCGATACCGTCGCTGTGCGGCTCCTTGATGAAAAAACGCGTGGTGTAGAGCAGGATATCCGGACCGAGGAGATCTTCCGCAGCATCGACAATGGCCGGCGTACGCGCCAGCTCATCGACCCACTTGCACATGAAATGCAGGTTGCCGCGGTATTTCTTGTCGACCGCCATCAACGATCCGCCGAGTTGCTCTTCGGTCTTGCGCAACTCATCGCGATAACGCGCAACATCATCGGCACTCAAGGCATCCAGCGGATAAACATAACCATCCGCACGATAGTCACGCACTTGCTTTGCACTCAGTTTTTTCGGCATTGCTCTCCTCCGTACACGGTGCCGTTCGTTCGCTGTGCGCACAGCTATTTTGTTTGCTCCGCGCCGCATATCACAATGCGGTCACAATCCGTGAGCCCAGCAGGGTCATGCTAGTATAGTTACGAAAATAATAATACGCATAACGTTACATGCGGCGAACCGCTCCCTGCAGCGCATCGTCCACCATCCAGAGAACAACAATGCCTATCGATTACCAGAAGCTGCTCAATTGGGATATTCCACAAGTTGAACAACAGCTGACCAAACGCGACACCATCATTTATGCACTCGGCGTCGGACTCGGTGCTGATCCGATGGACCAGAACCAGTTGCAGTTTGTTTACGAAGAAAATCTCAAGGCCCTGCCGACGATGGCCATCATCCTCGGCTATCCAGGTCCGTGGCACGCATCGACCGGAACCGGCGTCACACGCAGTCATGTCGTGCACGGTGAACAGGGTTTCACCATCCACAAACCGCTGCCGGTGGAAGGCGCAATCGTCGGCAAGACCCGCGTCACCGCAGTACTCGACAAGGGCAAGGACAAGGGCGCCCTGCTGATGACCGCCTGCGATGTACGCGACAAGGCGAGCAACGACCTGATCTGCACACTGACCTCGACCACCTTCTGCCGCGCCGACGGCGGCTTCGGCGGACCGTCCGGCCCGACACCGCCGGTGCAGCCGATTCCCGATACACCGGCACAACTGAGCTGCGATCTTCCGACGCTTCCTCAGGCTGCGCTGATCTACCGGCTGTCCGGCGACTACAACCCGCTGCACGCTGATCCGGCGTACGCCGCTAAAGCCGGTTTCAAGATGCCGATTCTGCACGGCCGCGCCACCTTCAGCGTGGTCGGCCATGCGCTGGTGAAATCGGTCTGTGGTTACGACCCGCTGAAACTGAAAAGCATGTCGGGCCGTTTCTCGTCGCCGGTCTATCCGGGTGAAACCATACGCACCGAGATGTGGGTGGACGGCAAGGTCGTCACATTCCGCGCCACCGTACCAGCGCGCGGCGTGACCGTGCTCAACAACGGTCGCGCGGAAATAATTTAATTAAAACAAAAGCTTAGCCACAGAGGTCACAGAGAACACAGAGGAAAACCTTGAATCGCAAGTATGAACTCACGGGTTTTGCTCTTGCAGTTCTCTGTGCTCTCTGTGACCTCTGTGGCTAAAAAGATTTTAGTTTCAGATTTTTCAAGGAGTCCAATCATGGCAGACGCAAAAATGCTTGAAGGCAAAGTCGTTGTAGTCACTGGCGCGGGTCGCGGCATCGGCGCGGCGATCGCAAAACTGGCGGCGCAAAAAGGCGCAAAAGTCATCGTCAACGATATCGGTGTGGGCCTTGACGGCGCCGGCGGCGATCAGACCCCTGCGCAGGAAGTCGTCAACGAAATCAAAAAGGCCGGCGGTGAGGCTGCGGCCAGTTACGACAGCGTGTCGGATTTCACCAGCGCCGGAAAAATCATCCAGTGCGCGATGGACAACTTCGGCCGCATTGATGCCGTCGTCAACAACGCCGGCATCCTGCGCGACGTGATTTTCCACAAGATGACCGAAAACGACTGGGACTCCGTCGTCAACGTGATGCTCAAAGGCGCCTTCAATACCGCGCGCCATGCCGCTGATCATTTCCGCAAGCAGGAGTCCGGCGCCTTTGTACACATGACCTCGACCTCCGGCCTCATCGGCGGCATGGGCCAGGCCAACTACGGTGCTGCCAAGCTGGGCATGGTCGCGCTGTCGAAAGCGATTTCGGTCGATATGTCGCGCTTCAACGTGCGCTCGAACTGTATTGCACCGGTGGCCTGGACACGGATGACTGCATCGATTCCCGCCAAGGATCCGGTAACCGCGGCACGCATCGAACAGCGCAAGCAGGTCACGCCGGAACACAACGCACCGCTGGCCGTGTATCTGGTCAGCGATGCGGCAAAAGGCGTCAACGCGCAAGTGTTCGCCACACGCAAGAACGAAATCTTCCTGATGAGCCAGTCGCGCCCGCTGCGCAGTGTGCATCGCGCCGACGGCTGGACACCGGAACGTTGCGCCGAGCATATGTATCCGGCGCTGAAGACCGGGTTCTACAATCCCGTGGAACGCACTGCCGACGTGTTCTCCTGGGATTCCATCTAAAACGGCATCACGGGATGAGCGCCGCACGCACTTTTAAATCCGGCGATTCATCCCGACCTTGAGCGCAACCCATCGCGGGAAAGACCTGCCCTGGCTGCTCTGGCTTTGCGCGAGCCGCGCCAGCTTCGCGATCATCTTCACCGCCTACTCGGCGATCATGCCGCTGGTCACTCCGGAATGGGGACTGAGCGCCAGCCAGGCCGGACTGATCCAGTCGTCGTGGCATTTCGGCTATCTGTTTTCGTTGTTCACCATCGGTTTTCTCGCCGACCGCTACGGCGCGCGGCGCATCTTTCTCGCATCCAGCATCGCCGCCAGCATCACAGCGGTGATTTTTGCGCTGTTTGCTCATGACTTCTATTCCGCAGCGATCCTCTATGGACTGACCGGCCTGTTCTCGGGCGGCTCATACACGCCGGGCCTGACGTTGATCTCTGAACGATTCCATTCCTCCAGTCGCGGGCGCTCGATGGGCTTCTACCTCGCAGCCGCATCAGCCGGTTACGCCATCTCGCTGATCATGACCGGCGCCGTCGCGCCCTTTCTCGGCTGGCGCGGTGCGCTGATTCTCAATGCCGCCGGACCGGTAATCGGTGCGCTGATTGCGATTTACGCGTTACGTCATACGCCCAACGTGATTCACCCCGCCGCTGAAGATCAACCCGCCAATCCGATTCCGGTCGTATTGAAAAACAAACCTGCGATGCTGGTGACCCTGGCTTACTCATTCCATTCATGGGAACTGCTCGGCCTGAAGGCGTGGCTGCCGGCTTTTTTTGCAGCATCAGCCGCTATTTCCGGCAGTACGCTGCTGCAAGCGGCGAGCCTGGGTGCCGGACTGACTGCAATCACCTATGTCACGAGCATGGCCGGCGGCATTGCCGGCGGCTGGCTGTCGGACCGCTATGGACGCACCACCACCATGCTGATCATGTCGATCAGCAGCCTGTCGCTGTGTTTTGCACTGGGGTGGATGGTGCAACTGCCGCTGTGGCTGCTGGTCATCGTTGCATCCATCCACAGCTTTCTTGCCATCGGTGATTCATCGGTGTACTCGACTGCGGTCACGGAACTGGTGCCGCCGCGTTATCTCGGCGCCGCCTATTCGGTGCGCTCCGTGATCGGCTTCGGCGCCGGTGCAATATCGCCATGGGTATTCGGTCTGGTGCTGGACATGACCCGCGCCGCCCGCCCCGATACTGAAGTGTTGGCCTGGGGTCTGGCCTGGTGTTCCCTGGGCGCCGCAGCATTGTTCGGCCCTCTTGCCACGCTACGCCTGCGGCGCATGCCCGAAAGCCGGCAAATGGCCAATGGCAAAGGCTGATCAAGCGCCGTCGCTGCACAAGACTGTGCCCTGCTAAACTCCCGGCTTCCCATCGACATTCATTCGTGAGTACGTCATGAAAATCACCAAGCTCGAAGTACACATCCTGCGCGCGCCCGACGAAGACCAGCGCCCCTTCTGGGTCAGCAATTTCATCGTACCCAAGGCCAATGAAATCCTCGTGCGACTGCACACCGACGAAGGCATCGAGGGCGTCGGCATCGCCACCAGCTACACCCCTATCGAAGCGGCTATCAAGGCTTTCAGAAGCGGCATTGCCGACCAGATCATCGGTGAAGACCCGCTGGCGCCGGAAAAACTGCATCACAAGGTGTTCTGGCTGACCGCGCAAAAAATCGCCTCCGAAAAAGGCTGGACACGCGAGGCCATCGTGCGCATCGCCGCCGCGGTGGACATCGCCTGCTGGGACATCATCGGCAAGGCGGCAAAACTGCCGCTGTTCCGCCTGTTCGGCGGCTTCCGCGACACCATTCCCTGTTATGTCACCTGCGCCTATTACCGCGACGGCAAGGACATGGCGGAGCTGAAAGATGAAATCCAGATGCTCAAGGCGCAGGGCCACCAGGGCTTCAAAGCCAAGGTCGGCGGTGTTTCATTGAAGGAGGATCTCAAACGCCTGGAACTGATCCGCGACATCATCGGCCCCGACAAGGAAATGATGGTCGACGTCAACCGCGCCTGGGACCTGCCCACCGCGATCACCGCCGCACGTGAAATGCTGCCGCTCAATCCGCGCTGGCTGGAAGAACCGGTGCGCTGGGCCGACGATCACCGCGAACTGATCAAACTGGCCCAGCAGACCAACATCCCGCTGTCAGCCGGTGAAAGCGAACTCACCGCCTTCGGCTGCCGCGACCTCGTCGAGGACGGCGCCATCCAGATCCTGCAGTTCGACTGCACGATGATGGGCGGCTTCACCACTGGACGCAAACTCGCAGCGTTGTGCGAACTGAATCAGGTTCAGGTCGCCCCGCACCACGACTGCTTCATTCACGCCCACATCGTTGCCGGCAGTCCGGCGGGCTGCATTGTCGAATCCTTCACCGATCCGGAACGCGATCCGCTGCAGGCGGAATTATTCGAAGATCCGCCGAAGATTGCCAATGGCATGCTGCATCTGAAAGAACAGCCCGGCCTCGGACTGACGCTGTCTCCGGCGGCGCTGAAAAAGTTCGGCGAAAAAATCCTCTAACCGCCAGAACGGATCAGCCGAGCGGCGAAGTACGGCCGACCATCTTCTCGAGTTCCATCAATTCGGCATTGGTATGGTTCACCACCGGTGCACTGACGATCGAGCGCCCGCTATCGACCTTGCCATAAATGAAATTGGCCTTGTGATTGCTCGACTTCACGGTCAGCCGCGATTTGTAGGTCACGCACTCCAAGTCGACCTCGCCGTAGCAGGTACAGAAGTAACTCATGATCGAACTGGCCTCGACATATACCCCGGTACCGCGGATGCCGGCGGTCAGAGTCGTGGTGCTGATCGTGCGGGTACCACCACGGCCGAATACACCGAGCAGGCCGCCGGTCAATACCCGGAGTCCGGAAATCAGGCTGGAGCCGTCAATCTTGAGTGAGGTTAGCGGCCGCATCATGAATGCATCCTGCCCGATCGCAAATGCGGTGCGGGTATCCGGTCCGGTCAGCACGCTGTCGCCGGCCTTGATCACCGTGCCCGGCGGCGCGCGAAAGCCGTTTACGTAGAGCTCGCCCACAGCCTCGCCGAGTTGCACTGCCCTCACCGCAGCAGGAAAAGACAGCAGTGCGCCGCCGACTGCCGCATGGCGCAGAAAATTGCGGCGCCCGCTGCCGGGCGCAACCGGTCGATGAATGATGCAAGGCATGACGATGACCTCCAGTTTGAATTGAAACTTGGTCGTGCCAGCCCCCGCCGCCTTACAGTGCCAGCATCAATCACAACTGCCATCCGCATAAGGCACACTCCGGTAAACTGATTACACCCCTGCAACCGGCATAGGCAATATGGATCACACAACCGAACTGATCGACAAGCTTCTGAAATCATGGCGTTTTTTGTACAGGCGCGGTTTCATCGAAGGCTTCGGCCACATCAGCGCGCGCATCCCCGACTCCGATCTGTTCCTGCTGGCGCGGCATTCGCTGGGTCCGGATGCGCAGCCCGAGGATTTCCTGGTTGTTGATCTGCGGGGGCGCAAGCTGTCGGGCAACGGTGATCTGCCCGGCGAATATCCGATCCATCTCGAAATCTTCAAGGCACGCCCCGATGTCGGCAGCGTGATCCATTACCATGGCCTGCATTCAACCGCATTCACGACCAGCGAACACCGTCTGCAGCCCATTCACTTGATGGGAACACTTTTCCATGACGGAATACCGGTGTACGGCGACCCGCGCCTGGTCACCGATACGCAGCGCGGCAGTACGCTGGCGCAGGCGCTGGGTCCGCATCGAGCGGTGCTGATGCGCGCCCATGGCGCCGCGATTACCGGCGCCAATATCGAAGAATGCGTCGGCGGCACCTTCCTGTTTGAGGAAAACGCCCATCGTGCAACCATTGCTGCCAGCATGGGCAAGCCGCTGTGGCTCGAACCGCAACTGGCGGCCGAGGCGGTAACTGAATTACTCCAATATCGGGGGCCATTCCGTCGCGTATGGTCGCTGGTCGAAGCTGAATACAAGGCCTGAGCCCATCACCGACCGCGCCTGTTCGCAGGGCGCACGAAAAAAGCTGACAACGGCGCGCCACTCCATATCATGGAAGGCCGGGTTCGCGACAATCGCTGACGGGGTAAAATCGATTTCCCTCGCAATAACCCCCCTTGGCCCGCCGATGACCCAGCCTGAAACCATTAATGTTCAACGCGGCGAAGTCCGCATTGCAGTCCATGCTTTCGGACGTGGTCCCCGCGTCGTGATGATGCCTTCGCTGGGCCGCGGCGCCTCTGATTTTTTCGACATCGCGAAACGCCTCGCCGCCGCCGGCTATCGCGCCCTGTGCCCGGAACCGCGCGGCCTCGGCGGCAGCACCGGTCCGCTGCACGGCATCACCCTGCATGATTTCGCTGACGACATCGCCGCAGTGATCAAACACGACGGCGGCGAACCGACGGTGGTCGCAGGCCACGCCTTTGGCAACTTCGTCGCGCGCACCATGGGCGCCGATTACCCCGAACTGACGCGCGCGGTGGTTCTTCTCGCCGCCACCCACACCTGGCCGCTGGCGCAGGAACTGCGTGACTCGATCAACAAATGTCACCAGATGGATCTGCCGGAAGCAGAGCGCCTAAAACATCTGCAACATGTGTTTTTTGCGCAAGGCAACGATGCCAGTGTCTGGCTCGAAGGCTGGGATGAAGAGGTCATGCACGCCGAACGCGATGCGACTGAGGCTACTCCCAAGGAAGAATGGTGGACCGCAGGCAAGGCGCCGGTGCTGGATGTGCTGTCGCTGAAAGACCCGCTGTCGCCGCCGGACAGCATCTACACCTACCGCGACCAATGGGGCGCTGATCGTGTAACGATTGCAAAAATCGACAATGCTGCGCACGCGCTGTTGCCCGAGCAGCCGGCAGCAGTTGCCGCAGCGATCGTGGATTACATGAAAAAGCTTGGCGCATGAAACTGTTCTGGTCGTCGCGTTCTCCTTTCGTGCGCAAGGTGATGATCTTCGCCCACGAATGCGGACTGGCCTCACGCGTGGAATGCGAACGCACGCCGGTGGCGATGAACAAACCCAACACCGGACTGCTGCAGATCAATCCAACAGGAAAAATTCCGACCCTGCTGCTTGATGATGGCAGCGCGCTCTACGATTCGACGGTGATCTGCGAATACCTCGACAGCCTGCACAGCGGCCGACCGCTGTTCCCGCCCTCCGGACCATCACGCTGGAGCGCATTACGCCGCCATGCGTTAGGCAATAACCTGACCGACAACCTGATGCTGTGGCGCAACGAAATGCTGCGCCCCGCCTTGCAACAATCACCGGAAATCCTGGCGGCTTTTGAAATGAAAGTGCGCAATGCGGTGGCTGCGCTGGACCTCGAAGCTGCGGCACTGACGGCAGAACCGGTGAACATCGGCCACGTCGCCATCGGCTGCGCGCTGGGCTATATTGATTTCCGCTTTGCCGAACTGGGCTGGCGTACCGGCCACGACCGCATCGCCAGTTGGTACCAGACCTTCGCGCAGCGCCCGTCGATGGTCCAGACGGCGCATGTTGATCAATAACAACACAATCCCGAGGAGAACAACATGAACAAAACCTTTGTCCTGCTGCCGCTGCTGCTCGCTGCGCCGATACTGCCGCTGCAGGCGCAACAATACCCCGTCAAACCCATACGCATGGTTGTGCCATTCCCGCCGGGCGGCCCCACCGACATCGTTGCACGACTGATGGCACCGAAAATGACTGAGGCGATGGGCCAGCAGGTTGTGGTCGATAACCGCGGTGGTGCCGGCGGTGCCATCGGTACCGAACAGGTCGCAAAGTCCGCCCCCGATGGCTACACCATCATCATGGGTACCATCGGCGGGCTTGCCGTCGCGAAAAGCCTGAACCCGAAACTCGGCTACGACACCCTGCGCGACCTGGCGCCGATCACACAAAGTGTGACCGTCACCAGCGTACTGGTCGTCCACCCCTCGGTGCCGGCAAAAAACGTCAAGGAACTGCTCGCACTTGCGAAGAACAGCGGCAAGAAACTCAATTACGCGTCCTCGGGCAATGGCACCATCACCCACCTCGCCGGTGAACTGCTCAAGCTGATGGGCAAGGTTGACATCACTCACGTCGCCTACAAGGGCGGCGCGCCGGCGCTGGTCGCACTGGTCTCCGGTGAAGTCGACATGAGCTATGAAAACAGCCTGATCATCACGCCGCATATCAAATCGGGCAAGGTCAAGGGTTTGGCCGTTACCGGCGCCAAACGCTCGGCGCTGCTGCCGGATCTGCCGACCATCGGCGAAACCCTGAAAGGCTACAGCGCCAGCGGCTGGTATGGCCTGCTCTCGCCGGCAGCGACACCGAAACCGGTCATCGCACGGTTGCACACCGAAGCCGTCAAGGCGCTGCGCTCTCCAGACGTCGTTGAAAAACTCTCGGGCCAGGGCGCTGAACCGATCGCCAGCACGCCGGAGGAATTCACCGCATTCATCCGCAGCGAAACCGAAAAATGGGCGAACCTGGTCAAGGCCGCCAACATGCTCACCAATTGAAAGAAATTCATTTACAGGATGGACAGGGTAAGCAGGATTAAAACCAAGTGCTTGCCTGTTGTGCTCCATCTCATCCTGTGAATCCTGTGAATCCTGTAAATCCTGTTAATTCCGTCTTTGAACCAAACCAATAACCCATGTCAATCCAGACCAGTACCGTCCCCGATCTCTCACGCCTTCTCGATCCACGCGGCGTCGCCGTCATCGGCGCCTCCACCGACCTCACGCGCATCGGCGGCCAACCGATCAAGCTGCTGACCGAGTATGGCTTTAAGGGACAGGTTTATCCGGTCAATCCGAAATACCCGGAGATCAAGGGGTTGAAGTGTTATCCCGATGTCGCCGCGGTGCCCAAACCCTGCGACATCGCACTCATCGCCTTGTCGGGCGCGTTGGTGCCGGGAGCGATCGAACAGTGCGGAAAAGCCGGCATCCCCTTCGCGGTCATTCTGTCCGCAGGTTTCAGTGAAGCCGGAGAAGCCGGCAAGGAACTGAACGACAAGCTGCTGGCCGCCATCAAATCCAGCGGCGTGCGCGTCGTTGGCCCGAACTGTCTTGGCGTGCTCAACCTCGATGCCAATTTCCGCCTCGGCTTCGGCGGGACGCTGCAACTGAAAACGCTCAAGCCCGGCCCGATCGCCATGGTCACGCAATCCGGTGGCTTCGGTTTCGGTGTCGTGGCCGTCGGTTGCTACTACGGTCTCGGCTTCAATCATGTCGTTTCCACCGGCAACGAAGCCGACCTCACCGCGCTCGACTGGATGGAATACCTGATTGAACGGCCCGATGTCGAAATCCTCACAGCCTTTCTGGAAGGCACCACCGAAGGCAAACGCCTGCGCCGCATCGGCGCCCGCGCACTCGAACTTGGCAAGCCGATCCTGATCTGGAAAGTCGGCAATACCGAAGTCGGCAGCAAGGCCGCCACTTCGCACACCGCGCGACTGACTGCCGGTTATGAACTGTTCCGCACCGCATTCCGCGAAGGCGGCTTCGTCGAAGTACAGGACGTTGATGATCTGATCGACTACTGCAAGGCCTTCCGTGCCAAGAAACTGCCGCGGGGTAACGGTGTCGGCGTGATGACGCTGTCCGGCGGCGCCGGCGTGCTGCTCGCCGATCGTTGCCATGCACGTGGACTGACGCTGCCGCGGCTGACGGATAAAACGCGGGAAACGCTGCGCGGCATCGTTGTCGCCTATGCCTCGATTGAAAATCCGATCGACACAACGGCGCAGGGCTACAACGACAATTTCGCTTCCTATACCAAAACCATGCGCGAAGTACTGGCCGATCCGAACATTGATTCGATTGTCGCGCGTTCGCCGCGCGGCACCGTGGCGCAGGCCTGGGCTGAAGGCCTGATTGAAATGCTCAAAGGTGTCGACAAGCCACTGTTGCTGAACTGGCCGACCTCGCCGGATGACAACCGGGCCGCAATGGATTACCTGGAAAAAAACGGCGTGCCCTGCATGCTCGCACCGGGACGCACCGTCGATGCACTGGCCGCGCTGACCGATTTCGCCAACAAGCGCCGCGTCTTCAATGAAACCCTCGCGCGCGGCGGCAAACGCGTCATCGCCAAACAAAAACTCGACCTGCCGGTTTCAGGCACACTCGGTGAGCATGCCTCCAAAGCGCTGCTGAAGGCTTACGGCATTCCGGTCACCGGCGAAAAACTGCTGGCAGCCGATGCTGTCGAAAAACTGACTGCAGCGCCGCTGCCCTTCCCGCTGGCGGTAAAAATCGAATCCGCCGACATCCCGCACAAAACCGAAGCCGGCGTGATCCGCCTCAACATCACCAGCCTCGACGGCCTCAAACAGGCTGCGCGTGAAGTGCTCGCTGCAGCCAAACAATACAAACCTGATGCGCGCATCGCCGGCATCCTGGTGCAGCAAATGGCCACAGGTGAAGAAGTCATCCTCGGCGTCGTCAACGACCCGCACTTCGGTCCGGTGATTGCTTTCGGCCTCGGCGGCGTGTTCACCGAAATCATGCATGACGTAACCCACCGCTTCGCGCCGTTTGATGTCGAAACCGCAAAAACCATGATCCACGAGATCAAGGGCGTCAAACTGCTGCAGGGTTATCGCGGCAAGGCGCCGTGCAACATCGACGCACTGGCTGACGCGATCTCGCGGCTGTCGCTGCTCGCGGCCGACCACGAGGACCGCATCGCCGAAATCGACATCAATCCGCTGTTCGTCAATGCGGACGGTGTCATTGCTGCCGACGCGTTGGTAGTACTGAAAAACTAAAACCCAGCCACAGAGGTCACAGAGAGCACAGAGAAAACCAAAAAACACAATACCGTTCGGGCTGGGCTTGTCGAAGCCCGGCCGCCCTTCGACAGGCTCAGGGAGAACGGAGTTGGTTGTGATTGATCGTTTTTGCAGTTCTCTGTGCTCTCTGTGTCCTCTGTGGCTAAAGCCTTTGACCTTGACCTTGCTTTTACCTTTGTGACTGAAAATCTCTGTGGCCAAACGCCTTTGACCTTGAATTCATGAACACACCATTCAAAACCCGCATCACCGACCTCTACGGCATCCGCCTGCCCATCGTTGCCAGCGGTCTGATGTGGCTGGCCGACCCGGTTTACGTCGCCTCCGTCGCCCGCGCCGGACTGATCGGCTTCATGACCGCGGCCAGCTTTCCGAACGTTGATGCCCTGCGTGCCGGCATCCGCCGCTGCCGTGAACTGAGTGAAGGCAAACCGTTCGGCGTCAACATCATGATCCGCATCAGCCGCGACGGCAGCGACCGCGTGACACCGCTGATCGATGCGGTGATCGATGAAGGCGTCAAGTTTGTAGAAACCGCCGGCAACAACCCCGAGGCTTACATCAGGCGACTGAAGGATGCCGGCATCATCGTCGTGCACAAGGTGCCGGGCGTGATGCGCTACGTGAAAAAAGCCGAGTCGCTGGGCGCGGATGCCGTCATCGTCATCGGTGCCGAAGCGGGCGGTCATCCCGGCGTTGAACCGGTCGGCACAATGGTTGCCGCTGCGGCTGCAGCGCGCGCTGTCAAGATTCCGCTGATCGTCGCCGGCGGTATCGGCACTGGCGAACAACTCGTCGCGGCCCTTGCGCTGGGCGCGGACGGCATTGCGATGGGCACGCGCTTCCTGGTGTCCGAAGAAATCTGGGCGCACCGTCAATACAAGGAACGTCTGGTGGCAGCAGGTGAAGCCGACACGACGCTACTGCTGCAATCGATGCGCAATACACAGCGCGCGCTGAAAACCGGGCACGTCGCGATGATCCAGCAGCTCGAAAAGGAACAGCCGGTCAATACTGAATCAATCCTTCCGCACATCATGGGAACCGTCGGCCGCAAAGCCTATGAAACCGGCGATGTCGAGAAAGCCATGCTGTCCTGCGGACAGGGTGTGGTGTTCGCCGATAAAATCGAACCACTGGCCGCAATCGTTGATCGTATTGAAGCCGAAGCCCGCACCGCGATGACACGGCTCAATACCTTGTATCGCACCAGCACCTGAACGACCCATCGAGGAGGATTCATGAATAACTATAAGTATTTGATTTTATTTATAATTTTTTCGTTTTCCGGCGCAGCCCACGCGCAAAATTACCCCAGCAAGGCGGTGCGCCTGATCGTGCCCTTCGCAGCAGGCGGCAGCACCGACATCATGGGACGCCTCGTGGCGCAAAAACTGACTGCGCTCTGGGGCCAGCAGGTCGTCGTCGACAACCGCCCCGGCGGCAGCACAGTGATCGGCACCGACATCGTCGCCAAATCAGCGCCCGATGGCCACACGCTGCTGGTGACGCCAGCCCCCTTCACCATCGTGCCCAGTCTGCTGAAAAAACTGCCCTACGACCCAGCCAAGGATTTTGAACCGATCACGCTGATCAACACCACACCGCTGGTGGTCATCGTGCATCCCGGCGTGCCTGCGAAAAACATCAAGGAACTGACCGCACTGGCCAAGGCCCGGCCCGGCGTACTCAATTTCGGCTCCTCCGGCAGCGGCGGCTCCAACCACCTCGCCGGCGAACTGTTCAATGCAATGGCCAATGTCAAAATCACGCACGTGCCCTACAAGGGCAACGGCCCGGCGATGACCGACCTGCTCGGCGGTCACATCGACATGGCCTACAACGGCCTGACTTCCGCCCTGCAGCACATCAAGACCGGGAAATTACGCGCGCTGGGCGTCACCAGCCTCAAGCGCACCGCCGCGCTGCCCGAGATGCCGACTCTCGACGAACAGGGTCTGAAGGGCTTTCAGGCCGTGGCCTGGAACGGGCTCACCGGCCCGGCCGGCACGCCGAAGGCGGCCGTCGAGCGCACCGCCAGCGATGTTGCGCGCCTGATGAAATCCCCGGAGCTGGCCGAATACCTGAAACGGGAAGGCTCGGATCCCGTGGGCAGCACGACCGCCGAATACCGCGAATTCCTCACTGGAGAAATCGCCAAGTGGAAGAATGTCATCGAGCGCGCCGGCATCAAGTCACTGTGACCCTCACCATGAACGTCAAACGATGAGTATTAAAGTCACCCACGCCGACGGCATCGCCACCGTTCTGCTCGACCGCGCCGACAAGCTCAATGCGCTATCGGCGGAAATGTACGCGGAACTCGCACGCGTTTTCAGCGAACTCAATCTCGATGACAACGTGCGCGTCGTGCTGCTCACCGGCGCCGGCAAGGCCTTCTGTGCCGGCGGAGACGTCGGCTCAATGGGTAACTTCGACATCGTCAGCGGGCGCAAGCGCTCCAAGGGACATCACCGGATGATTCTCGCGCTGCATCACCTTGAAAAACCGG
>CAMAYE010000025.1 GCA_945862135.1 Bordetella parapertussis | reverse complement strand
GTAAAGGCGCGAATCGCATCAGGTGATAAAGAATATGAAGTTATAGAATCCGAAGTTTTTCTTGAATTGGAAAACTCGACGGGTCAAAGAATTGTTGTTCAGCGGACGATTAAAGGAGCTCGAGATAAAAATCTAATTACTGTTCACTTGGGCCCGCAGCTTACCTCGCCTGGCGGAAATTCTCAGACTCTAGACTTCTTTGTTAATCGCGCAGGTGCTGCTAGTAGGGAGGCGGGTTTTCATAACTATTTAGCAAAATTCTTGGGGTGGGATTTGCCTTTGGTGCAAACCTATGATGGCGCCGAGTATCCACTTTATTTGCAATGTATTGTTCCGTACTTTGTCGTGGAACAAACGCGAGGGTGGTCAACTGTCCTTCCACCTCTTCCAGGGCATTTTCGAATTAGAGACGCGCATAAGCGCTCCGTAGAGTTTCTCCTTCGAATGGATGCTCATTCAATTGCGCTTAAGCGGCAAGAACTAAAGTTGGTTCAATCCAAAATTGAGTTGGATTGGGGGAGGCAGGTAATTCGTTTGGAGGACTTGGCTGAGAACGTTGCTGGTCAAGTGCATGCTTCACCTAAAACGCCGGTGGCAGTTTGGCCGCCCGCTATACCGCCCTCATTGGTGGTTTCGACAGAAGGCAACTGGATAAATATAAAAGAGAGGATCTCCTTAAGAAGGACGTCGTTGGAGAGGCTGATTGGTCAGGAAATTCCTCGAGTTAATGAGATTACTCAATCAGCTCAAAATGAACTCGAGGCTGAAGAGGGGCGGGTCCGTGAACAGGAAACATTGCTTTCGCGCTTGCTGAATCTTCATGAGGAGGAGTGTGATGAATCCAAAAGAGTTGAAGATCGACTGCGCGCAATTGATGAGGACATACTAAGAAATAAAGATGTTAGGACCCTTAGGAATCTTGGCGCTCGTCAATCCTCTGTTTTAGATAAGGGATCTTGTCCGGTGTGTCATCAGTCCGTTAGAGACTCGTTGATGCCATTAGACTCTAATCAAGCAGTAATGACTCTTGATGAAAGCATTGAGTTTTTGGTGGAGCAGCGGAGAATTTATGAGGTGGTTTACACCAATTCGAAAAGGGCGGTGGAGGCTCGCGGGCTGCAGATACGCGGGCTAAGAGAATCATTGTCGAATTTGAGAGAAAGGGTCCGTTCGCTTCGGAGAACATTGGTCTCGGATGGCAGATTGCCTTCGATGGCCGCGATACAGTCGAGGGTTGTTCTTGAGGCCGAAATAAAAAATGATGAGGAAGTGGTGCAGAAGTTCGAGAAAATACTTGGTCCATTTTCTGAGCTTTCTGATAGATGGCGGCTCATTAAGGAAGAAATTTCTAGGCTGCCAAAAGAAGACATGACTGCCTCTGACAAGGAGAAAATATCTGCTTGGACTAAAATTCTTAGGTCCGAGCTACAGCAGTTTGGCTTCCTAAGTGTGCCACCGGATAGCGTTTCTATATCGAATGATCTTTATCGCCCTGAGCACGAGGGTTACGATGTGGTCACCAGTCTCCAGACTAGCATTTCTGCAAGTGATCTTATTCGAACAATTTGGTCTTATTTGTTTGGTCTTTTAGAGTTGTCGCGCGAGATAAAAACAAATCATCCTGGTTGTATTATTTTTGATGAGCCTCGCCAGCAAAGTACCAAAGACATGAGTTTTTCAGAGTTGTTAAAAAGAACATCAACCGCGGGGCAATATGGGCAGCAAGTTATCTTCTTTACAAGTGAAAATTTCGAGAGGTTGGGAAAGCATCTTAAAGGGGTGCCGCACACCATGAAGAAATTTGAAGGTCGAGTATTGAAGCGGATCTCATAAATTTTTGTGCGTGGGGAAAAACGAAAACCGGCCGCTTCCATCTCCAGTTCCGCACCTTCTTTGACCCTGTCTGGGTTGTCTCGACCTTACTCGAAGTTCTCATACTGCAGCCGACCGGCCGCCATGCCGAGTCCCAGCGCCGTCTCCCGCGCCGCTGTGATCAATCCGCCGGGCCCGCAGACGTAGAACAGTGCATCGGCCGGTGCCGTGCGCATGACTGATTCAAGGTCAATCCGTGTTCCGCCATCAACGCGCGTGAAATACGGGTGAAGCCCATCAGGAAGCTCCCGCCTCAGCAGATCCAGGTAGGCCATGTCGGCCGGCGTCCGGCCGCTGTAGTGGAGTTCAAACGAATCGCCCCTGGCCTTGAGCGCCTGCGCCATGGCTTTGATCGGGGTGATGCCGATGCCGCCGGCGATCAGTACCGCATGACGGTGGTTGTCGTGCAGCGGAAATTGGTTGGCCGGATAGTCCATTGCCAATCGCGTGCCGATCTGCCATCCCGCATGGATTGCCGCTGAACCGCCGCGCCCGCTGTCCTCGCGCAGCACCGCGATTTCGATCCTGTCGCTGCCGTTGGACGGCAATGTCACTGAATACTGTCGCGTGACAACGGCGCCGTCGGGCAGTCTGACGGGCACTGCCAGGTGCGCGCCGGCTGTTACCGGTGGCAGCGCGCTCCAGTCGGGATTGCGCAGTTCATAGGCACGCACCTGCGGGGTCAGTTGCCGGATGCCGGTAATGACCAACTTCAGCGGACCGGTGCCGATCTCGTCGAGGCTGGCGGGGGCCGGCGTGTTTTGTGCGGCACTGATCTTCCGAGTGCCAATGCGTTCTTTCACTTCGCTCTCGGTGTAGCGCGGGGTGATGTATTTCGGGCAGTTCCAGTCGAAGGCCTCGACGGTGATGACCACGCCGCGCTCGACACGCGCGCGGTAGTCGGATGACTCCAGCTTGGCGATGAGTGCCGGTTCAGTGTCCTCATCGATCAGTCGCGCCCGGCCCCAGATTTTGAGGCGGCGTTGTCCGGGGTAGTCCATCAGAAACAGGCTCACGCGGTCATCGCCGCTGAGATTGCCCACGGAGATGTACTGACGGTTGCCGGCGAAATCGGCATAACCGATGGTTTGCGCGTCCAGCACTTTGAGGAATCCGGCCGGGCCGCCGCGGTGCTGCACATAAGGCCAGCCGTTTTCGCCGACGGTGCCCTGGTAAAAGCTGTCGCGCGCACGGATGAATTCGGTTTCATAGTCGCTCAGCGCGACGGTTTCGGTCTCGCCCGCATCGGCGGCCTGGTAGGCGTCATGGCTGCCCATGCGTTTCTGGGCGGCGCGCACATTCGGGGTGAAGGCGATTTTGGCGAAGGCGAGGGCCATCAGTATTGCTCCTTGATTAAAACACCTTGTTGCCGGGGGCTTGAGGCCCCCGGCGCGGGTTGCATGGATCAGGCGGCGAGACTCAATCCGACTTTCGGGAAGTCGATATCGACACGGCCGGCTTTGCCCAGCAGGTTGGTGAGGATGTTCATGCCGACGTGGGTGATGACTTCGACAATATCCGACTCACTGTAGCCGGCTTCGCGCATTTCGAGCAGCTCGGCGGTGGTGATGTCGCCGGTGTGGGCGACCAGCGAGCGGGCGAACTTCACGGCGACAGCGGCTTTGGCGTCCTGGCTACTGCCGGCGCGGTTGGCCTCGATCTCGGCGCTGCTCAGGCCGGCCTTGCGGCCGATCGCGGTATGCGCCGACAGGCAATATTCGCAGCTGTTTTGCTGGGCCAGCGCGAGGGCGATGCGCTCGCGGGTCTGCGGGTCCAGTGAGCCTTCGCCGGCGATGCCGTGCAGGCCGAGGAAGGCCTTGAGCGCGGCCGGTGAGTTGGCAAAGACCTTGAGGAAGTTCGGGATCATGCCGAGTTGGGACTGGATCGCAGCGTAGAGCGCTTTTTGTTCCGTGTTTGCGGATTCGGGGGTAACGATGTTGATGCGTGCCATGGTGGTTCTCCTGAGTGGGTTGGGTTGCTGTGGGCTTCGGTTGATGTCGTGATGTTGTCGACGGGATGAACTTTGCCTAATTCCCATGGATAAAAGAATATCTGTAGAATGGAATCCATAATTCCACTTAACGGAAGAATGAATGGATCGCTTTCTGGGCATGTCGGTGTTTGTCGCGGTGGCGGAAGAGGAAAGTTTTGCCGCGGCCGGCCGCCGTCTGCGCATGTCGCCGCCCGCGGTGACGCGTGCGGTAGCCGCCCTCGAAGAGCGGCTGGGCGTGCGGCTGCTGACGCGCACCACGCGTCTGGTGCGGACCACCGATGCCGGCGCGCGTTATCTCGAAGACGCGCGACGCATCCTGCTCGAAGCCGAGGAGGCCGATCAGGCCGCGGCGGGCGTCAATGCCAAACCGCGCGGACACCTCGCCGTCACGGCGCCGGTGTTGTTCGGCAAGTTGTATGTGATGCCGATCGTTACTGCGTACCAGCAGACCTACCGCGAAACGACGGTGGCCGCGCTGTTTGTTGATCGCGTGGTGAATCTGCTCGATGAAGGGCTCGATGTCGGCATCCGCATCGGACAATTGCCGGATTCATCATTACGCGCGATCCGCGTCGGTCAGGTGCGGCGGGTGATTTGCGCTTCTGCGGGCTATCTGAAAAAACACGGCGTCCCGAAAACACCTGCTGATCTTTCAGGCCACGAGATCATCGCGGCCACCGCCATCTCTGCCGGATCGGAGTGGACGTTTGCAAAAGCAAAACAAAAGATCGGCGTCAAACTGAGTCCGCGCATTCTGGTGAATACCAATGACGGCGCCATTGAGGCCGCCAAAGGGGGCTTCGGGCTCACGCGGCTGATTTCCTATCAGGTCGCCGGCGAACTGGCGGCGGGCAAACTGAAGACGGTGCTGTCGGAATACGAGGAAGCGCCATTGCCGATTCATGTGATCCATCGTGAGGGCCGTCACGGATCGGCCAAGGTCAGGAGCTTTGTGGATATGGCGGTGGAAACGCTCAGGGCGGACAAGGCGCTGAACTGATCCAGGTGTTTATCCGGGGCCCTTCAAACATGCGAACATACGGTCCTCGCTGAGACCCTGGCACCATCGAATCCCGGAGGATAAAAATGAAATTCGGCCGCTTCCAGCTTCAATCCCGCACTTTCTTCGGCCTCGTTGAAGGCGATCAGGTTACCGAGCTCGACGGCTCGCCGTTCGACAGCTACAAGCCCACGAGCTCCCGGTACCTGCTGTCCACACTGAAGACCCTGATTCCCTGCGAGCCGCGCAATTTCTACTGCGCCGGGCTCAACTATGCCGCGCATATCGAGTGGGGCGCCAAGCGCAAGGGCATCGCGCCGAAGTATCCGGAGAAGGCCGACGTCGGTTACCGCTCCTTCAACGCGCTGTGCGCGACGGAAGAAACACTGATCATTCCCGCCGATGCGTCCGACATGGTGCAGTTCGAAGGCGAGCTGGTGGCGGTGGTGGGCAAGGCAGCGAAGAACCTCACCGAAGCCAATGCGCTGTCCTGCATCCTCGGCTACACCTTGGGCAACGACGTCAGCGAACGCAACTGGCAGAAATCCGACCGCACACTGTGGCGCGCGAAAAACTGCGATACCTGGAAACCGATGGGTCCCTTCATCACCACGGGCCTTGATCCGATGAACCTCGATATCGAGATCCACATGAACGGCCAGCGCGTCGCCGGTTACAACACCAGCAAGATGCTGTTCTCGGCGCAGCGTTACATCACCGAGATCACCAAATACATGACGCTACATCCGGGTGATGTGATCTGGCTGGGCACCGACGATGCGACCGAGCCGAATCTGAAACACGGCGACGTGTGCGAGATCATCCAGAAGGACATCGGCGTGTTGCGCACCCCGGTGCGGCGCGAAGGCATTTAAACGTAAACTTTTGTTTTTATTAATAAAAATATGCCGGCTGCGATGGCGGACCGGCACGACCTGACCAGGAATCCCAACGATGAGCAAGCCTGTCTGTCTGCTGTGGCTGGATGATGTTGATGCGTACAAGCGCGCCCTCGACGATGCGGGGCTGGCCGACCGTTTCGAGCTGCATCACGTCAAGCGTGAAGACACGCCGCCGGATGACCTGATTCCGCGGGTGGAGATATTGGCCGGGTGGAAACACGGCAAGTTGCTGGCGCGCATGCCGAAGCTGCGCTGGATCCAGGCGATGACCGCCGGCGTTGAGGCGTGGCTGGGTGCGCCGGGGCTGCGCGATGAGGTGGCGCTGTGTTGCGCACGCGGCTCGCACCGCCATTCGATGTCGGAAAACATTCTCGGCGCGCTGTTTCACCTGACCAAGCCGTACGCAGCGGTGGCGCTCGACCAGAAGCAGAGTCTGTGGAAGCGCCGCCAGTCGACGCTGCTGGCAGGGCAGACGCTGGGCATCCTCGGCCTCGGCGCGATCGGGCAGGAACTGGCGCTCAAGGCCTCGGCCCTGGGCATGCGCGTGATCGGCAGCAAACGCGAGCCGGAGCCGCTGGAGGGTGTGGAAGAGGTCTATGCCGGTGACGAGATGGATGAAGTGCTGCGCCAGTCGGATTTTGTGGTGCTGCTGATGCCGGTGACTGCGGAGACTGAAAATTTTATCAACGCGGCGCGCCTTAAAGTCATGAAACCCACGGCCTGGCTGCTCAATTTCGGCCGCGGTCCGCTGATCGTCGATGCCGACCTGATCGCCGCCGTCAAAAACAAAACCATTGCCGGTGCGGTGCTTGATGTGTTCCGCGAAGAGCCGCTGCCGTCAACGGACCCGTTCTGGACCACCGAAAACATCTTCGTGCTGCCGCATATCGGCGGCGGTCACGCCGGTCGAGGTGCGGTAGTCGCGGAGATCTTCGCCGACAATGCTTCGCGTTATCTCAAGGGCGAGCCCTTCGCCACCGGAGTGGACCGGGCTCGCGGGTATTAAGTTGTAAGTTGTATGGAAAATAACAGTTTACGACGGGCGCACGTTATTCCAGTTTGATGCCGGCGGTCTTGACGACCTTGGCCCACTTTTCGATTTCAGATTGGACGAAACGGCCCCATTCTTCAGGCGATGTGGTCTGGATTTCGACACCGGCAGTGCCGAGTCTTTCGATGACGTCGGGCAGCGTGAGTGCGCGCTTGATTTCGGCATTCAGCTTGCCGACCACTGCGGTCGGCGTTTTTGCCGTGGTGAACATGCCCTGCCAGTCGAGCACCGAGAAACCCGGGATGCCCGACTCGGACACCGTCGGTACTTCCGGTGCTGCGGGTGAACGTTTCGGCGCGGTGACGGCCAGTGCGCGGAGTTTGCCGGTGCGCACGAACGGGATCGACGACGGCATGCTGGCGAAGCTCCCGGAAATCTGTCCGCTCACCAGGTCGGCCATCGCCGGGCCACCCCCCTTGTAGGGCACGTGCACGACGTCGACTTTGGCAAGAATCTTGAACAGTTCGACCGCCATGTGCGGCGCGCCTCCGGAGCCGCTGGATCCGAAGGTCAGCTTGCCGGGCTGGGCTTTGGCCAGCGCGACCAACTCCTTGATGTTGGCAGCGGCCACGCTGGGATGTACAACAAGCAGGTTGGTCACGTTGCCGGTGTAAGTGACGGGGGCGAAATCCTTGACGATGTCGTAGGGCATTTTGTAAAGGCTGGCATTGATTGCCATCGGGCCTATGCTCGACAGCAGCAGCGTGTGGCCATCCGGCGTGGCTTTTGCAACCAGGTCAGCGCCGATCATGCCGTTGGCGCCGGGGCGGTTGTCGACAACAACCTGCTGGTTCCAGGTTGCAGCCATTTTTTGCGCCAGCACCCGTGCCACCAGATCGGTGCTGCCACCGGGCGCAAAACCGAGGATCATGCGTATTGGCCGCGCCGGAAAATCCTGTGCAGTTGCCGGCAAACAAATGGACAACAGGCTACCCAACAGTACCAGTCTTGCAATGTGTTTCATTGGCTTTCTCCGGTTGTGATCCAATAGAATGGCTCAGGACAAACCACGGCTGCAGTAAGCAAGCTAGGGCACCCGTCCTGACGCTGTCAATGCAAATTCCTTCAGTGATTGGTGCAGTTTTACTATCCCGGAGTTTTACCCGATGAAAGCATGGCGCAATCCCAATGTTGTTTCGTTCGCAAAAGCGGTCCGCGGTTTTGTTGCCGGCAAGGACACGCCGCGTGATTTCCTGGAGCGCTGTATCGCCAACATCGGAACATCGGAAACCAGGGTCAAGGCTTTTGTTACTCTGAACATTGAGGCCGCGCGCAAGGCCGCGGATGCGTCGGGCAGGCGCTACAAGGAAGGCCGGCCGCTCTCCATGGTCGATGGTTGTCCTGTGGGCATCAAGGACATCATGGCCACCAGCGACATGCCGACGCAAATGGGCAGCCCGGTGTTCAAGGACTGGAAATCGGGGCAGGACTGTGCGGCGGTTTATGCCTTGCGCCGGGGTGGGGCAATCATTTTTGGCAAGACCGTGACCACCGAGTTTGCGGTGGGTTATTCCGGGCCGACCACCAATCCCTTTGATGTGGCGCGCACGCCCGGCGGTTCCTCCAGCGGTACGGCAGCCGGTGTCGGCGCGGGCATGATCCCTGTGGGCTTGGGAACCCAGACCCAGGGCTCCACGCTACGCCCGGCTTCGTACTGCGGCGCCGTCGGTTTCAAGCCGACGCTTGGCGCGCTCAACATGGCCGGCGTCCATCCGCTGTCGGCCACCAATGATCATCTTGGCGTGATCGGCGCGACGCTCGAAGATGTGTGGCGTGTGGCCTCGCAGATTTCCCTCGGGGTTGGAAGTCCCGGTTACGGTTTTTTGGAAGGTGCCGCGGCGAACCTGCCGGCGCCGGTAAAGCCGCGCAAACTGATCCGGCTCTATACCAGGGGCTGGAATGAAACGGATGCCGTCACCAAAGAGGCCTTTGAAAGTGTGCTGCAGTCATTGGTGGCTGCGGGGGTCGAAGTGGTCGGCAAGTCAGACGATCCGCGGATCGCCGCATTTGAAGATGCGATGGAACGCGACATCGACACGGCGCTGGATATCGTGGCCTATGAAATGCAGTGGCCGTTTCAGGATTACGTCGCCCGCCACGGCGATGCGGTCGGCGAGCGCATCCGCGGCCTGATGCTGCGCGCGAACCAGATCACGCCGGCGGATTACGAGGCCATGCTCGAAAAGCGCCGCACCATTCGTGCGCAGGGCATGGAGCTGGCGCGGGCTGTCGGCGCCGATGCCTATGTCACGCTGGCCGCCTCGGGCCCCGCGCCTGAAGGCCTCGCGCATAGTGGCAGCCGCAGTTTCATCGTGCCGGGTTCGTGGTTGGGATTTCCGGCGTTTGCCTTGCCGATGATGGAGGTGCATGGTTTGCCGCTGGGCCTGCAATTGCTGGGTCTCGACAGGCAGGATGGCAGGCTTTGCGCACAGGCCAACTGGGTAATGCGCGAATTTTCGGGTGATTGAGATCGATTGGATTGGCGCGGGGAGCCGTTTATCGGGTGCGCCCCGTTTTGGCCCTGCTGGCATTCCGATCAATTAAAATCCCGGAACCTTTCCAGGGTGTGCACGATGCTGCCTGCGGTGAAGATGCGCCCCTGATCCAGGGTCCGGGGTTTATTCAATTTTGGAGGCGCGGCCGTTTTTCCCTTGCTGGCTTGAAAGCGGGGACGGCAACGAACGGATGATGAATGATTTGCTGCCGCTCGCCACGCAGGCGATCGAACTGCTGAAGGCGCGCAAACAAACGATTTCGGTGGCCGAATCTTCTGCCGGCGGGCTGATCACTGCTGCGCTGCTCGCGGTGCCCGGTGCTTCGGCCTGCGTGCAAGGCGGCATCGTGGTTTACACCCGGGAAATGCGCCGTGAAATCCTCGGCCTGCGTGATGATGAGGTGCGCGGCATCACGCCATCAACCGAACAATATGCGCTGCTCAAGGCGCGCCGTGCGCGCGAGATCATGCACACCGACTGGGCGCTGACGGAAACCGGCGCTGCCGGCCCCACCGGCAGCCGTTACGGTTACCCGCCGGGGCATGCGTGTTTTGCGGTTGCAGGGCCGGGCACCGAACGTTCTAAAACGCTGGAGACCGGCAGCCCAGAGCGTGTTGCCAACATGCACGCTTTCGCTGCTTCCGCCCTGGAACTGCTGATCGAGGCGGTGGGCGCGACCGCAGCCTGATGCCAAGCGCTTGTTGACTGACTATCCGCGCATGAAAGACATTCCCGAATTTGCCAGCGCCGTCCATGAAGTTGCCGATGCGGCGGAGGCCAATGAACTGTATCAACGCAATGGCTGGACCGATGGCCTGCCCATCGTGGCGCCGACGGAGGACGCGGTTGCGCGTTTTCTCGCAGCGGCGCAGCTCGATGCATCAACAGTCATCGGTGTGGAGCCGGTGCGCCGGCGCAGCATCAGCGCCGAAAAAATCGCCATCGCTGCGGTGATGGCCGGCTGCCTAACGGAATACCTGCCGGTGGTCGTTGCCATCGTCAAGGCGATGTGCCAGCCGGAATATGCATTGCACGGCAGTACAGCGAGCACCGGTGGCAGCGCGCCGTTCATTGTGGTCAACGGGCCGGTGCGGCTCGCGCTCGGCATGAACGCCACGCACAACGTGCTGGCCAATGCCAGTCGCGCCAACGCCACCATCGGTCGCAGCATCCGCCTGATGCTGCTCAATGTGCTTGGCGGGATTCCGGGCCAGCTCGACCGCTCGACGCTGGGGCATCCCGGCAAGTTCACCTTCTGTGTTGCCGAAGACGAGGAGGATTCGCCGTGGCTGCCGTTGTCAGTGGAGCGTGGTATTCCAGCCGGCGTGTCGGCGGTGACGTCGCTGCAAGTGGAGTCGCCGTTGCAGATCATGAACGAGTGGACGCACGACCCGCGCGAAATCTGCGACACCTATGCGGCAGCGATACGCAGCAATATGTTGCTGTATTCGATCTGGGAAGGGAATTACGCGCTGGTCATCGCCAAACAGCACCGCGAGATTTTTGCTGCCGCGGGCTGGAGCAAACAGAGTATCCGCGAGTATGTATTCGAAAAAGCGCGGGTGAAGCGCGGCGAGTGGCGCAGTGTCGGCAAGGCGGCGGTGGCGGGGCGCAAGGATGAAGACAAGGTGTATTGCGCGCTGCGTTCGCCGGATGACCTGCTGGTGGTCGCGGCCGGCGGGCCGGCGGGCGGCTTTGCTGCAATCCTTCCGCCCTGGTACGGCAAGAAATCGCTGGCGGTCACCATGCCGGTCGGCGTCTGACGCAACCAGTCACAAAAGGAGTCAATGATGACGCTGAGAGTTCTGGATCCACGCGAGTCCGCGCACGGTGAGGCGTTGCGCATGGCGCCGCCACTGGCCTCGCTCGATGGCGCGGTGGTCGGCATGATCGACAACGCGAAGATCGGCACGGAAAGACTTTTTGATTTCATCGAGGACATCCTCAAAAAGGAATACCGTGTGCGCGAATGCATCCGCCGGCGCAAGCCTGATGCATCGCGGCCGGTACCGCAGCCGATGCTGATGGAGATGAGCGGCGCGGACGCCATCCTCGCCGCGACCGGAGACTGAGGGAGCTGCTCGTCGTGCAGTCTGCACGACGCGATTGAAGCCGAAAGGCTCGGCATTCCGGCAGTGGCGATCATGACGGATCGTTTTGTCGCTACGGCCAAGGCGGTATCTGCCGTCAACGGGCTGAAGGATTACCCGTTCGCGGTGATCGCGCATCCGGTCGCCAACAACGATGACTCTGTGCTGCGGGAAAAGGCGCGTGTTGCGGTGGAGGCGATTGTGCCGTTGTTGATGCAGCGCCAGAGTTGAATCGAAACTGAACGCGAAAAATGGTTGTTTCACTAATGCGTCATATAATTTTATTTTGAAAACTGGCAGCTTAGCGTTTTCCAGTTTGCTGTGAGTGATTGCGCTCTCTGAGCGCAGAAAACACTCAAGTCCTTCGGCCAAGCCTTTTCCCTTTTCTTTTGACGCCTGTCCAGGCCCACGGGCCTTCTGTCCGTGGCCCGCGGGAACGTACTTGTGACATTTCCGGCTGTGCCCTGGTACCAAAGTTGCTCATATACCGGCGTGACCTGCTTTAAGCGTTGAAACGGCGTCAGATTGCCGAGAACCCGACGGGTGACGGTGATGTTTCAACAGTAGTGCAGGTTCAAAGGCGGGATAAATGCACAGTTTGTCGTCGTGTATAGGAGATTGCTCCCATGAATGATTTGGCGAGCATCGATGCGACGGATATGACTTGCAGCCCGGATTTCGGTGAGCAACAAACTGGCCTGTTGAACAGGCTGGTCATCAAAGTGAGCAAGAAATGCGAAACATCGTTTTGAAATCATGCGCGGTCGCACTCGTCGGCGTTGTCGGCCTGTTTGGTGCTGTTCAGCGCGTGGATGCGGCGGCAGTGGTCGGCAGCGGGGAAGGTTCGTTTACCAGCCTGTCGAGCTGCGATTCCAGCGGTGGTGACCGCGACTGCCGCATCGTCAACACCGCCAACGGCGTCAAAACCCAGGTGCAGTGGGGCAGCCAGCACAGCACGATTGATTTTGTGAACCCGAGCGTGTTGACGGCGGTGGATGTGGGCATCAATACCACCACCGATGCCTACGGCGTGCGGTTGGGCCAGATGGACTGGTACAACAGTGCGACGCTGCGCATGAACAATTCGCTTGACGTGTTCAACGTCAAGTGGACCCTGGGTCTGAATTTTTCGGCGCCCACCGGTCCGGATGCGAGCGGCGGTGAACTGTTCAATCTGACGATCAAGAATCCGATCAATCCGACCGGCGACTCGATCTACGGTTTTGAACTGACCGATCTGAGCAATCTCGGCAATTCGTTCAGCCTCAGCGGCATTACGGTCAGCAACTTCCGATATCAGGTGGTTGATGGCGCGGGCGCCGGCAATTCCTTTCTCGGATCCAGCCGGGGAAAAACCTTCTGGTACAACGATGAATCGAATCATGCATCGCTTTACATCCTCGCCGACTTCACCGCGCCGGTGATGACGCCGGTGCCGGAACCGGAGATTTACGCGATGCTGGGTGCCGGTCTGGGATTGATGGGTTGGGTGGCGCGTCGCCGCAGACCGCGCAACGCATGATGTGAACTGTGTTTTGGGTGTTGATTGTTTCGCCGCTCAGCCGGGGCCCTGAATCACCATTACGCATTTACTGCGTTCATTCGGGAATGCTGGTTTCCGGCATCATCGGCGCAAAGCGGGGCTGCAATGCGCAGGGAGTTCATGCTTCTCCGCCCGATGTTGTTGATTTTATTCAGTCATTGGCAACAACGTAGCCGGACGGCGTGCCCTTGACCGTGGTGCGCTCAAGGTGGCGGATCTGGGTTTCATCGAAATCGCCGAGTGCCTGATGCAGCGTGCAGCGGTTGTCCCATACCAGCAGGTCGTTCTCGCGCCACATCTGGCGGTAGACGAATTCGGGCTGCGTGGCGTGTTTGTTCAGGTAATCGATCAACGGTTTGCTCTCGGCTTCGGTCATGCCATCGAAGCGTTTGACCTTTTCGCCGAGGTAGATCGCCTTGCGGCCGGTCTCGGGGTGCACGCGCACCACGGGCTGGGCGATCGGCGGGTTGAGTTTCATCACCTCGGTTCGCCGTTCGGTTCCCTTGTCGGCGACATTGATCTTGCGCGTGCCGGAGAGATGGATGCCGTGCAGGTCGGCGATCAGTTTTTTCATGCCGTCTGACAGGGTGTCGTAGGCCAAGGTCATATTGGCGAACAGCGTGTCGCCGCCGACTTCCGGCAGCTGGAAACAGCGCAGCAGCGAACCTAGCGCCGGCGTCGTGGTGTATGAAAAATCCGTGTGCCAGGAGCGGCCGGTGTAACGCGATTCCGACGGCGTACCGTCGGGGTTGGGTTTGTTGGTGACCATCAGCAGTTCCGGATAATCCGGATGGCGGTCGCGCGGCAGTGAATCGTGGTTGTCGAGTTCGCCAAAGCGGCGGCTGAATTCGATGTGCTGCTCGCGGCTGATGTTCTGATTGCGGAACAGCAGGATGCCGTGTTGCAGGAAGGCGCTGTAGATTTCACCAAAGGTGCTTTCGCTCATCGGTTTGGTGAGGTCTATGTCGCACACTTCGGCGCCCAGCGCATTGGACAGGCGGCGCAGTTTCAGGGGCATGCTGTTCTCCTCCGGTGGATCTCTCCGAAGAGATTACACCCGGGCGCGGTGCTGTTGTGCCGTGCGGTCACGGTGCGGACTGGCGGGAGCGCCGGGCCTTGGTTTTCATTTTTGCGACGGCAGGCTTCTTCGCAGCACCGGCTTTTTTTACGGTTGGCGATTGTTTGGCCGAAGCTTTTTTCTTTGCCGCCGGCGGTTTTTCTGCGGTAACGGCTTTTACCGGAGCCCGGGTGTTTCGGGCTTTGCCCGCCAGCGCGCGACACAGGTGTTCAATCAATTCGCACCAATCGCCAGGAATGCGAGGACGCAGGACATGCACGTTGGGATACCACAAGGCGTCGTCGCGACCGGTCTGCCAGTACCAGAGCCATCCTGTCGCATGCGGCAGCATCAGCCACACTTCCTTGCCCAGTGCGCCGGCGAGGTGAGCGGTGACGTTGCTGACGGTGACGACGGTGTCGCAGGCATTGATCAGCGCAGCCAGACCATCAAGATCGTTCAGGTTGTCGATGGAATCGATGTGGATGAGATCAGTGCCGCAATCCTGCTTCAGTGCAGCTCGCATCGTTGTGGTGTCCCCGTACTGCAGGTCGACGCAGCGAAGATCCGGTATTTCAAGCAGGGCGCGCAGACTGGCCAGCGGGATGCTTTTCGCCGGCCCGAATTCCGGCCGTTTACCGTTCCATGACAGGCCGCAGATGCGTTGCGATGCCGGGGCGATTGTTTTGCGCAGTGCGGCACCGCGTTTTTTGTCGGCGGCAAGAAAGGCTTTGCGGTTGCGCAGAAAGTCTTCAGGTGAATTGCGGAAATGCCGGCCCAGGCTGCCCATGGGGATCTGGAAATCGAAGCGCTGTTCTTTGCCGGCAGCTTCAATGGTGGTGATTTCGCATTTGGGAAATGAACGTGCAAACAAGGCGTGAAGACGCGGTTCGAGGGCGAGGATGAGCTTGCCGACGCGTTTCTGCACCTCGGCAAACATCGATGCATACATGATCTGTTCGCCCAGTCCTTGTTCGCACCACACCAGCAGAGTTCCTTTGGACGGAACGCCATCCCAGACCGGTTTGCCGAAATTTGTCGGGGTCAGCAGCGTCTGGCCTGAGCCGGGTGGCGGGACAAAGGTTGCTGCGCGCAACGCCCATCGCGATTCATGGTCTTCCCAGCCGTTGCGGAAGTTGCCGGTCAGCAGATTGCACTGGCTGAGGTTGATCCGTGCCCTGTGGTTGTCGGGCTCGACGCCTATTGCGCGTTCGAAACTGGCAATTGCTTCTTCCGGACGCCCCAGTTCGTTGAGCGCCACGCCGCGATTGATCCAGGCTTCGGCATAGTCCGGTTGCAGGGCGACAGCCCGGTCATAGCTGGCCAGCGCTTCGTCGGTACGGCGCAGCATGCTCAGTGCCACGCCGCGATTGGCATGTGTCATCGCGTGATCCGGCTGCAGTTCGATGGCGCGGTCGTAACTGGCCAGCGCATTCTGTGTGTGGCCGAGGGCCATGCAGGCGTTGCCGCGGCTGAGCCATGCTTCGGCGAATTCGGGACTCAGCGCAATCGCCTGGTCAAAACTGGCGCAGGCTTCTGATCCGCGGTTCAGTCCCTTGAGCGCGTTGCCGCGTACGCAGTGGGCTATCGCAAGGCCGGGATTGATGGTGAGGGCAAGGTCGCAGTCAGCCAAGGCCTTGGTGCAATGCCTGAGCATGTTGCGGGCGGCTGCGCGGTTGACGTAAGCCGAGGCATCACGCTTCAGTTCCAGCGCTTTTGTGATCAGTTCGATGGCTTCGGCCGGTCGCTGGGCGCGCACGGCGATGACACCCAGCAGGTGCAGCGCTTCAAAATGCTGCGGGTGGCCGCGCAGGATCTGCAGCGCGGTTTGGCGGGCGCCTTCCAGGTTTCCGTTCTGCAGGTAAGCCGTCGCCTTGCGCAAGGCCGGAACGGTGTTGCTTCGTTCCGAAGTGCTGCTGGGGGTGATGGTGTAGCTGAATTTCGGTTTGATGTTCATGCTGCGTGATCGGTTCCAAGTGACGGCGAAGGTTACACCGGACAAAGTGTTTGGCAAACCAACTTGCTATCATCCGAAGCTTGATCAACGAAACTGCGCCGTGACCGGCAACTGTCGCGACGATGATGACCATGAGTGAAATCCGGTTGACCGGCAAGATTCCCCGCGAACGCATCGTGATGCTGGACATCCCGCGTCCGGGCAGGGGTGTGGTTGCGGCTTATCTGGCCTTGACCGATCTGGCCGGCACCGTGTCCGATGCGATGGATGAGCTGGGTATCCATGGCGCGATTCCGGCGGCGAAACTGCAGCCGATGCTGCCCGGCGCGCGCATGGTGGGCCCGGTGATGACGGTGCGCAACATCATGCAGTCGGTGCCGCCGACGCTGGGCGCGATGGCGCGCAAGTCGGGGCAGGCCGATATCGAGGCGCACAATCTGGCCAAGCCGGGGGATGTTCTGGTGATCGAAGGGGTTGAGCATATTTCGAGTCTCGGCGGCAATTCGGCGAATGTCGGCAAGCGTCAGGGCGAGGCCGGTGCGATTGTTGATGGCGCGACGCGCGATGTCGCAACGGCGCGCAGCATCGGATATCCGATCTGGGCGCGTGGCGTGAGCCTGATGACCGGCAAGTGGCGGGTGGAGACGGTGGCGATCAACGGGCCGGTGCAGATTTGCGGTGTGCCGGTGAATGCCGGCGATCTGGTAGTCGCCGACGACAATGGTGTGTGTTTCATCCCGCGGGCGCAGATAGCAGAAGTGCTGGTGCGCGCACAGGCGCTGTCGGCGGGCGAGGAAGAACGCAATCGCGATGTTGCGGCAGGCATGAGCGTGGTGGATGTTGCCAACAAGGCTTATTTCAAAAAAATCGGCAGCTGAATTTTGTTGACTTATGCAAAGCCCGCAAATCATCGCTTCGGATAATGGTTGCGGCGCCGAGGTCACCGGCGTCGATCTTGCCGAGTTGGGAGCGCTGGGCATCGCCGCGCTGCAGCAGGCGGTGAAGGCGCATCTTGCGGTGGTGGTGCGCGGCGAGGCGTTGTCTGGCGGTGAACTGCTGGCGCTCGGTGAAATCTTTGGCGCGCCGGAGCCGCAGGGCATCAGCGTGCTGGCCACACAGAATCCCGAATTGCGGGGCGCGCATCTGGTGGTGTCGAACCGGATGCCGCTGGAGCGGCCGACTGGCAGTCTTGGTTCAGGCTCCGACATCTGGCAGTCGGATTTGTCGTACCGCACACGACCCTGCTCAATCGCGATTTTGCATGCGCATGAAGTACCTTCAGGTGCGCGAGTGTCATTTGCCAACCAGTACCAGGCTTATGAAACCCTGTCGGCAGATCTGAGGGCACGCATCCAGGGTCGCATGCTGTTGCATGACGAAAGCATTGACGGTAATGGACTATTGCGCAAGGAATTCGAGGTGGTGAGCGATCCGCGTGAAGCCACCGGCGCGCAACATTGCATCGTGCGCACGCATCCGGATACGCGGCGCAAGGCCTTGTATCTCGGGCGCCGGCGCAATGCCTGGATCATCGGCATGCCACTGGAGCAAAGCGAGGCCTTGCTCGACGAGTTGTGGCAGCATGCGACGCAGCCGGCGCTGGCGTGGACACATGACTGGCAGGCCGGCGATACCCTGATCTGGGATAATCGTTGCGTGTTGTACCGGCACAATGCCGTCGACAGCGGGACGCAACCGCTGATGTACCGGGTGCAGATTCGCGGCGAGATTCCGCGCTGAAACCGCCCGCGCGGGCAGATTGATTACGGGCGGGGTCAAAGTCGTTTATTCTTCGCCTTCCGTTCAACAAGCCACAGGTTCCACATCATGTACCCCAATACCCTGCTTTATATCAACGGCCAATGGTGCGCTGCCGCTTCGGGTCGTACGCTGCCGGTCGTCAACCCCGCCAACCACCAGCAGATCGGCACAGTGGCTTACGCCGAGAAGGCTGACCTCGACCGCGCGCTCGAATCTGCAGAGCAGGGTTACAAGGCCTGGCGCAAGGTGTCGGCCTTCGACCGCTGCAAGATCATGCGCAAGGCTGCGGACTTGTTCCGCGAGCGCGCCGATACCGTCGCGACCTATATGACCTTCGAGCAGGGCAAACCCGTTGGCGAAGCCAAGCTTGAAGCGCTGGCAGGCGCCGACCTGATCGACTGGTTCGCCGAAGAAGGTCGCCGCGCCTACGGCCGGGTAATTCCGGCGCGTGCCGAAGGCATCTACCAGCTGGTGGTGAAAGAGCCGGTCGGTCCGGTTGCTGCCTTTACCCCGTGGAATTTCCCGATCAACCAGGCCGTGCGCAAACTGTCAGCGGCGCTGGCCACCGGCTGCTCGGTGATTCTCAAGGCGCCGGAAGAAACCCCGGCTTCACCGGCTGAACTGGTACGCGCCTTTGTCGATGCCGGTGTGCCGGCTGGTGTGATCAATCTGGTTTACGGCAGCCCGGCGGAGATTTCGAGTTATCTGATTCCGCATCCGGTGATCCGCAAGATTACTTTCACCGGTTCAACGCCGGTGGGCAAACAACTCGCCGCACTGGCCGGTCAGCACATGAAACGCGTGACCATGGAACTCGGCGGTCATGCGCCGGTGATCATTTTTGATGATGCCGACATTGAAGTGGCGGCGAAGATGATGACCTTCATGAAATACCGCAACGCCGGTCAGGTCTGCGTGTCGCCGACGCGTTTCCTGGTGCAGGAAGGCGTCTACAAGCAGTTCGTCGAAAAATTCACCGAAGGCGCGAAAGCGATCAAGGTCGGCGATGGTTTTGACAAGGACACGAAGATGGCGACGCTCGCCAATCCGCGCCGGCAGAGCGCGATGGTGGCCAATGTCGAAGACGCGAAAAAACACGGCGGCAAGGTGCAGACCGGCGGTTATCCAATCGGCGAGAAGGGCAATTTCTTCGAGCCGACGGTGATCACCGAGCTGTCGACCAGCGCGATGGCGATGAATACCGAACCCTTCGGTCCGATGGCGATCATCAATCCCTTCAAGACCTTTGATGATGCGGTGGCTGAAGCGAACCGCCTGCCGTACGGACTGGCCGCCTATGCCTGGACCAAGTCGGCGAAAACCGCCAACGCGATTGCCGCGCAGGTCGAAACCGGCATGATGACCATCAATCATCTCGGTTTCGCTTTGCCGGAAGTACCGTTCGGCGGCGTCAAGGATTCGGGCTACGGCTCAGAAGGCGGCAGCGAAGCGATTGAGCCCTACCTGGTGTCGAAGTTCGTGACCCAGGCTGGTCTGTAACACTTTTTCAGGGACAGCAAGAGATGCAAGCAATGAATAACGCAGCGCGGAAGCCGCAGCTTGAGCCGCAGATTATTCCCTCCGGTAAGGGTTGTGGCGCAGAAGTGATGGGGATCGATCTGGCGGCACTGGATCCGGTAACCGTCGCCACGCTGCAGCAGGCGATTCGTGAACATCTGGTGGTGGTTGTACGAGGCCAGTCGATCAGCGATCCGCAACTGATTGCGCTGGGTAAATCCTTCGGTGAACTGGAGCCGCCGGGCATGAGCCCCATCGGCAAACCTTTCATTGATGAGTTTCCGGACATCCTGGTGATTTCCAATATCATGGAGCAGGGCATGCCCATGGGAAATCTCGGCGCAGGTGAAGCAATCTGGCATACCGACATGTCATACCGTCCGCGGCCGTGCACCATTGCCATACTGCATGCCCTGGAAGTGCCGCCCACTGGCGGCAACACCTATTTCGCAAATCAGTACATGGCCTACGACATGCTGTCCGATGAGATGAAGAGGAAGCTCGACGGCCTTGAAGTAATTCATGACGAGACGTACAACAGCGGCGGCCAGATGCGCAAAGGCTTCAAGGAAGTCACCGATCCGCGTCAGGCGCCAGGCGCACGCCACAAGATTTTCCGCACCCATCCGCACACGGGGCGCAAGGCATTGTTCCTCGGCCGTCGCCGCAACGCCTATATCATCGGCCTGCCGCTGGAGGAGAGCGAGCGCCTGCTCGACGAACTGTGGGCGCATGCCTCACGTCCTGAGTTCGTGTGGCATAACGAATGGCAGGTCGGCGATACGCTGATCTGGGACAACCGCGCGCTGATCCACCGCCGCGATTCTTTTGACAACAATCAGCGTCGCATGATGCATCGCGTGCAAATTCGCGGAGAAGCGACGCAATAAAAGGGTCTTCCCCTGCAAAAAACCTGCGCCTTGCCGCAGGTTTTTTATTTGTCGCAGGTTATTCGCACTCCAGCCGGTAACCGACGCCTGTTTCAGTGATCAGGTGACGTGGCCGCAGGGGATCCGACTCCAGTTTGTCGCGTAACTGCTTGGCATAAATGCGCAGGTAATGGGTGTCGTCTGCGTGGTTTGGTCCCCAGACCTCCGTCAGCAACTGCCGCTGGGTGATGACCTTGCCGGGTTTTTGCGCGAGGCAGGCGATGAAGCGGAATTCGGTTGGCGTCAGATGCAGCGGGGCATCGTCGCGGGTGGCGGTTCGCGAATCGAGGTCGATGCTGACGCCCCCCAGTTTCAGCCGGCTGCCGCCCGATAAAGGACGCACCATGCCGCGCAGCGCGGCACGCACACGGGCCAGCAGCTCACCAACACCGAATGGTTTGGTTACGTAATCATCGGCGCCGGCATCCAGCGCCGCAATCTTGCTGCTTTCATTTCCGCGCGCCGACAGCACGATGAGCGGCATCGGCGACCATGCGCGGATGCGCCGCAGGACTTCAAGTCCGTCGAGATCGGGAAGACCGAGATCAACGATCGCCAGATCCGGCTTATGGCTTGCCGCGTCGATGATGCCGCGTTGTGCCGTGGCGGATTCCACGACCTTGTAGCCTTCAGCAGAAAGCGAGGCGCGCAGAAAGCGGCGGATATCAGCGCCGTCTTCGATGACCAGAATGGTGGCTCGCGTATCGGTCATGGCCGGTTGCCGTTACCGGCCGGTTCTTCCGGCGCTTGCGGTGCTGGTTCGACCGGCAGGTAAAAGCGGAACCGTGCGCCTCCCCCGGGTAACGCTTCGGCCTGTATACGCCCGCCGTGCAGTTCGATGATGGCGCGGCAGATGGCCAACCCTAGTCCGATGCCGGCGCCGCTGCCTTCCCGACGGCGCTGGTGGAATTTATCGAACAAGCGGTCAATGTCCTTTTCTCCGAGGCCGGGACCGAAATCGTCCACACATACTTCGATTTCACTTCCCGACCGCTGCGCGCGGACATGCACTGTCGTATCCGGAGGGGTGTGGCGTGCGGCATTTTCCAGCAGATTGGAAAACACCAGCGCAATCAGCGGCGCATCGACACGCAACAGCGGCAGATCATCGGGAATATCGACGGCGACGTGATGATTTTCGAGACGCGATTCCAGGCGGCCGAGTACGCTGCCGGCGATTTCGGCAATCGAAGCCCAGTCGCGCTCCAGCGCAAGTCCGCCCAGTTCCAGGCGGGTCATCTGCAGCACCTTGTCGACCTGTCCGGTCATCGCGGCGGTCTGGTCGTAGATGCTGCGTGCGAGGGCTGTCTTTTCCGCATCGGATAACTGTTCCCCTTGTTCCGCCAGACTGGAGGAGGCGCCGGCCATGACGGCGAGTGGCGTGCGCAGGTCATGCGAGATGGACGCAAGGAGCGTGCTGCGCAGGCGTTCGTGGTCGGCTTCCACAGCCATGGCCGTGCGCCGTGCCTCTTCATGTCGCGCGCGTATCCGCAACGATGAGATGGCGAGGGCCACCGCCAGCATGATGGTGAAAGTGAGCAGGTATTGGGCATCGTGCACCGTCAGCACGCCGGCCGGCGGCACGAAGATGATGTCAAAAACAAGAACGCTCAGTGCCGCACTGAACACCGCCGCGCCGCGGCTGGCGTAGAGCGCCACTGCGACGACGGCGAGCAGGTAGACCATCGCGATGTTGACGATGTCGAAACGCGGCTGCATCAGCAGTCCGATCAGTGTGCAGCACAGTGCCGCCGCTGCTGCGGTGGCGTAGCCGATCCATACCGGTTTGTTTTGTCCCGACTGCATATTCGTATTGTCGCGCAAACCGGTGTCTGCATCGGCGTAAAGGACGCGTAAAGATTTGGCTTCGACTCTGGCCGGACCGAGTCCGGCGATTTAGGCTGGGACATCGCAATCCCTGGAGTTGGCATGAACCACGAACAAAACCTGTCTTCCGAAGACATTCAATCCCGCCCGCAACATGGTGGCCCTGCGCAGTCCACAGCCGCGTTGTCGTTGCTGGCGCTGGGCGTTGTTTACGGCGACATCGGCACCAGCCCGCTGTATGCGGTGAAAGAAACTTTCAATCCGGCCCATGGCATTCCCTTTGTGGCGGCGAACATCCTCGGCGGCATTTCGGCGATTTTCTGGGCCCTGATGATCGTGGTCACGCTGAAATACGTCACCCTGGTGTTGCGCGCCAACAACCGCGGTGAAGGCGGAATCATGGCGCTGCTCGCGCTGGCCTCGTCATCGATTGGTGATCGTCCGCGACTGCGCGCAGTCATGCTGGCGCTGGGGGTTTTCGGGGCGTCGCTGTTTTATGGCGACGCCGTACTCACGCCGGCAATTTCCGTATTGTCCGCAGTGGAAGGTCTGGAGATTGGTACTGCGGTGTTCAAGCCGTGGATCGTGCCGATCTCGACCGGCATCCTGATCGGGCTTTTTCTGATCCAGCGCCACGGCACCGGCGTGGTCGGTCTGCTGTTTGGTCCGGTGTGTGCGTTGTGGTTTCTCGCGCTTGGAGCCTCCGGCATCTGGAATATCGTGAAGTCCCCGGAGATTCTGGCGGCGCTCAATCCTGTCCATGCGCTGCATTTTGTCAGTGCGCATGGCACCGCGTCTTTCATCGTGCTGGGTTCGGTGCTGCTCGCGGTGACCGGCGCAGAAGCCTTGTATGCGGACATGGGCCATTTCGGCAAACGCGCCGTACGCGTGGCGTGGTTCAGTCTTGTCGCCCCGGCGCTCGTCCTCAATTATTTCGGCCAGGGCGCCTTGTTGCTCGCCACGCCGGAGGCGGTGTCCAACCCGTTTTATCTGTCATTTCCCGGCTGGGCGCTGTATCCGATGGTGGCATTGGCCACTGCCGCGACCGTGATCGCTTCGCAGGCGACCATTTCCGGCGCGTATTCGATGACCCAGCAGGCGATCCAGCTGGGTTATCTTCCGCGGCTGTCAGTGCTTCATACCTCATCGAAAGTAATGGGGCAGATCTACGTGCCGCTGGTGAACTGGCTGTTGCTGGCGGCCGTTGTGCTCGCGGTGATCACTTTCGGTTCGTCTGGCGCGCTGGCTTCGGCCTATGGCGTCGCGGTGATGGGCACCATGCTGGTCACTACGTTTCTGACTTTTTTTGTGATCCGTCACGGCTGGCGTTATCCGCTGTGGCTGTGCGTGCTGGCGACGGGCGCGTTCATGGTGATCGACGTGACTTTTTTTGCTGCCGCCATGCACAAGGTACTGGAGGGCGGCTGGGTCCCGCTGATGCTCGGAGCAGCGATGTTCGGCCTGATGTTTACCTGGCGCGGCGGCCGCACGCGGCTGCTGGCGCAGTTGCAGGCCGCATCGGTACCGCTCGACAGTTTTCTGGATTCCCTGATGCAGTCACCGCCGCAGCGGGTTGAAGGTACCGCGGTGTTCCTGAACTCCACACCGAATGCGACGCCGCATGCGCTGCTGCATAGCCTCAAACACTACCGTGTCCTGCATGAGCAGAATGTTTTTCTGACCGTGGAATTTCGCGATGTGCCCTGGATTGCCTTTGAGGATCGGGTGCAGTGTCACAGCCTTGGGAAGAATTGCTGGCGTGTGTTGGTGCGGTACGGGTTCATGAACCGTCCCGATATCGGGGCTGCGCTTGAGTTGTGCGGTCCCGCCGGTCTGCAGGTGGACCCGCAGCAGGTTTCCTATTTTCTGTCGCGCGAAAAACTGGTCCCCGGTGTTGAGGAGAAGGGCTGGATGCAGGGTTTGCGCGACAGCCTGTTTGCCACGCTGGCGCGCAACGCCGGCAGCGTGACCGATTACTTCAACATTCCTGCAAACAGGGTTGTTGAACTGGGAACACGCGTGGAAATTTGAGGCGATGCGCTGAGTCAGCGCGTGGCGCAGCGACGGCGGTTTTCAGTCGCTGCCATGCGACGAAGGCAGATCGCAATCGCTGGCGTGCTGATGGCGATGTGGAAGGGCATGCGCAACCGGCTGGCGATCCAGGCCCGGCGCAGCGCCGGGTCGGCGCTTGGGTCGTTCTGCAGCGGCAAAGCGAGTTGCTTCATTGCGGCGACCTCCTGTGCATTTAACGTTGTCGTGTACGCCAACGTTGACACTGGAGAAGATTATGGCCGGCCGTTCGCAGATTCCATCGGGTAAACAAAGGCCTATAAGCCTTTCACTTCTGGAGTTCGACGCGATTTAAAACAAAAGGGCGTGAAGTTCATCACGCCCTTTTGTGCAGGCGGCTCAACGCAGCCGCTCTGGTATCAGGTTTTGGCCGGGCGCACCGGTTTTTTGTAGCGGCCCACCGGCACCAGTTCGGCAACGGTGCCGCCGGGCGCGCGGAATTTCACCGGGATGACGCCGGGATCGCTGATGAGTTCGCAGCCATGACTCTTGATCTGCGCGGTGGCTTTTTCCATGTCCTCGACTTCAATGGCGAAGTGGTGGATGCAGGGGCCTTCACCTGCGGCTTTGGATTCGGCGGACTGGGTGCCGGTGTCGTATTTGATCAGCGTGAAGTCGATTTCGCCGTCGGTCAGGTGGCGCGACAGGTGGTCACGCGTCTTGCGGGTTTCGGCTTCCCAGAAACCGAACACCTCTTCATAGAATTTGGAGGTTTTTTCGAGGTCTTCGACCTTGAGGGCGAGGTGGACGATGCGGTTCATGGCGTTCTCCGGTGGATGCCCGCAGGGATTGCGGCGTAGATAGCTTTTTACGCGCCCTGCCGCCGCTTCCGCAAGTGGGGTGTTACACTGTGGGCGTCATATTATTTGACCCCTGCAGTTCCCCCTCCCGATCCAATCAGCAAGACCGCGCCACTGTTGCGTCCGGCGCGGCCGTG